>NZ_JBXWSM010000071.1:0-21979 GCF_059613405.1 Ruegeria sp. BHSA118 | reverse complement strand
TTAGCACCAGATCCTGCGTGTTGTATCCGGTGATGAACATCTCGGGGAAAGCCACCAGATCGGCCCCCGCCGCCTTGCCCTGTTCCCACGCGGCAACGACCTTGGCCGCATTGCCGTCAATATCCCCTACGGTCGGGTTCAGTTGCGCCAGAGTGATGCGGAAACGGTCGGCCATGCTGCCCTCTTGCCTCGTCAGTCCTATTGCCATTTAGCAGATCACCGCGCGAGTAAAAGGCCAATGCGGCAAAACCCGTTGCCCTGGCCTCGACGGTATCCTAGTTTTGCGCCCAGGGATGCAACCAACGATGATCCGGCAGGCAGGACCAAAATGAACGTGATCCGAAACTCAATTGGGGCTGTGGCCATGAGCCTGGCAGCTGCGACAGCTTTTGCACAGGACGGCACGATTATCGTCAAGGATGACGAAGTGGGCGGCGTCTACGAGGGCACTTATGAAAACGGCCTGCGCCACGGGACGGGCACGTATCGGCTGCCCAACGGGTTCGAATACACCGGCCAGTGGGTGGAAGGCGAAATTCAGGGCCAGGGCGTCACCAAGTACCCGGATGGATCGGTTTACGAAGGCGCGTTCCTCAAAGGTCAGCCGGACGGGCGCGGCAAGATCGTTTACGCCAATGGCAGCAGCTATGACGGAGAGTGGTCCGACGGGTCCATCAACGGCACGGGCGTCGCTGAATTTGCCAATGGCTCGCGCTATGAGGGTGAGTTCAGGAACGCGCAACGGCACGGCAAGGGCAAACTGACCTTTCCCGATGGGTATGTCTACGATGGCGACTGGGTGGACGGTCAGCGGCAAGGCAAGGCCACGATCACCTATGCCGATGGCAGCGTTTACGAAGGCGACGTTAACGCCGGCTTGCGCGATGGCACAGGCACCCAGACGATGCCTGACGGAATGATTTACGAGGGTGAATGGACGCAGGACCAGATCACCGGGACAGGTCGCCTGACCTATGCCAATGGTGATGTGTATGAAGGCGAGCTTGTGCAGGGGCGCCGTCAGGGCAAAGGCAAAGTAACTCACGCGTCAGGGGACGTCTACGAGGGCGACTTTGTCGATGATCGCCGCCATGGCAAAGGCACGTTCACCGGAACCGATGGTTTTGTGTACACCGGCGACTGGAACCAGGGTCAGATAGAAGGCCTGGGTGAGCTGACCTATCCCGACGGTTCGGTTTACGTGGGCGATTTCGTGGCCGATCTGGCGGAAGGAAACGGCCGCATCACCTATCCCGACGGCTCCACTTACGAGGGTGAGTGGATCGCCGGCGTCATCGAAGGCCAGGGTACGGCGACCTATGCCACCGGCATGATCTACAAGGGTCAGTTCAAAAACGCGCAAAGCCACGGCAAGGGTGTGATGACCCGCGCGGACGGTTCGATCTATGACGGAGACTGGGTCAACGGGGTTCGTCAGGGAAAAGGCAAGGCGACATACTCTGACGGCACGGTATACACCGGGGACTTCGTGAACGGAAAGCGTCACGGCAAAGGAGAAATCGTGACCCCTGCCGGGTTCAAATATGTCGGCGACTGGTCCGAGGGCAAAATCAACGGCGAAGGCATTGCGACCTATTCGAACGGCGACGTCTATGAGGGCAACTTTGTCGACAACAAGAGGCAGGGCAGCGGAACCATGCGCTATGCCAACGGGCAAGAAGAAACCGGTATCTGGGAAAACGGTGTTTTGCCAAATCAAACTCCGGACCAGCAGGGCGGCGCAGACGCTCCGGCACAGCAGACAGACCCGGATTCAGAGGCGGCACAACCAGATCCGTCTGGCGAATGATCGTTCACCAGGGAATAGGTTTTCCGGCCCAGTCAAAGAACCCACCGGTATCCACCGGGCGCAACCCGCCGATCACGGACATAAGGTTGCGCGCGGCTTCACCGGGTTCGACGGCGGGATGCCGGCCCAGATATTTCCGAGTAAACTCTGTTTTGACCGTGCCGGGATGCAGCACAACACATATCGCCTGTTTATGGGTCCGGGCCAATTCAATTGCCGAAGTGTGGACGATCTGATTGACCGCGGCCTTGGCCGCGCGGTAGCTGATCCAACCGCCCATCCGATTGTCGCCAATGGACCCGACCCGCGCGGACAATACAGCAAACACCGAACGCCGCTGTCGCGGCAACAACTGATGGGCCCGGCTTAGCACCAACGCCGGACCAACGGCATTCAGAGCAAACTGGTCCATCATTGCCCTTGCCGAAACAGATCGAATGGTCTTTTCGGGCGCAATGCCTGAAATTTCCAGCGCCCCGGACGCGACAAGAACAAGATCGAACGGGCCCGATAGGCGATCAAGCATCCGGCTTGCTCGGTCTGGCTCCATCAGATCGAACCCCTCGGCAGAGCGCGAGAGGCACGTCACCGCAACGCCCTGCGCCTCCAATTGCTCGCGTACGGCCGCACCGATCCCGCCGGACGCACCAATGATCAAAGCAGTATCCATCTGCGACCAGCTAGCGGCAAGGACGGATCAATCAAGGGACAGGGAATTTCCAACCCCCTACACCGCAGCTTGTCGAAAATTGGTTCTTTTCATTCCCGGCGGCGTCTGTATAACCTCAAACCCATGATCAACTGCGCAGATATCCCTTTTGCCAAAGCCGCCCCTCGCGGCGCGGTTCTGCGTGGCCTACTGATCCTAATCCGCCTCTGAGCGTGCCATCCGGCGCGCCCGCTCAGAGGAGGACGCCAGCGCGCCATCAGGCTTTAGGACAGACAAGAAAGAGATTCCCATGACCAACGTGACCGACCAAGACCGCGTCTTGATCTTCGATACCACTTTGCGCGACGGCGAGCAGAGCCCCGGCGCGACCATGACCCATGACGAAAAGCTCGAGATTGCCGAGTTGCTGGATGACATGGGCGTCGACATCATCGAAGCCGGTTTTCCGATCGCATCCGAAGGTGACTTCAAAGCGGTAACCGAGATTGCGCAACGATCCAAAAACAGCCGCATCTGCGGTCTGGCCCGCGCCAATTTCGCTGATATCGACCGCTGCTGGGAGGCGGTCAAACACGCGGAACAGAACCGCATTCACACCTTCATCGGCACCTCTCCGCTGCACCGCGCCATTCCGAACCTGACACAGGACGAGATGGCGGACAAAATCCACGAAACGGTCAGCCACGCGCGCAACCTGTGCGAAAACGTGCAGTGGTCGCCGATGGATGCAACCCGAACCGAATGGGATTACCTGTGCCGCGTCATCGAAATCGCGATCAAGGCCGGGGCAACCACCATCAACATCCCCGACACCGTGGGATATACTGCACCGCTGGAATCCGCTGACCTGATCAAACGCCTGATCGAAACGGTTCCGGGCGCAGATGAGGTGATCTTTGCCACCCATTGTCATAACGACCTTGGCATGGCGACAGCGAACTCGCTGGCGGCCGTCATCGGTGGCGCACGCCAGATCGAATGCACCATCAACGGCTTGGGCGAACGCGCCGGCAACACTGCACTGGAAGAGGTCGTGATGGCGATGCGCACGCGCAACGACATCATGCCCTTCCACACCGGGATAGACACGACCAAGATCATGCATATCTCGCGCCGAGTCGCCACGGTGTCGGGCTTCAACGTGCAGTTCAACAAGGCCATTGTCGGCAAGAACGCATTTGCCCACGAAAGCGGCATCCATCAGGACGGAATGCTCAAGAACCGCGACAATTTCGAGATCATGCGCCCCGAGGATATCGGCCTGTCGGGCACATCCCTGCCTCTGGGCAAGCACTCGGGCCGCGCGGCCCTGCGCGACAAACTTGAAACGCTGGGTTTTGAAGTTGGCGACAATCAACTCAAAGACATCTTCGTGCGGTTCAAGGATCTGGCGGATCGCAAGAAAGAAGTGTTCGACGACGATCTCATTGCGCTGATGACCCTGGATGAGGCGGACGACTATCTGCAATTGGTGTCGATGAAAGTCACCTGCGGCACCGGCGGCCAGGCGGAATCGACGGTCGAGCTGGAAGTCGACGGCAAGGACGTCATCGCAACTGAACATGGTGACGGGCCGGTAGACGCGACCTTCAAGGCAATCCGTGCGATTTACCCCAACACGGCCCGTTTGCAGCTGTATCAGGTTCATGCGGTGACCGAAGGCACCGATGCGCAGGCCACGGTTTCGGTCAGGCTGGAAGAAGATGGCATGATCGCCACGGGTCAGTCGGCGAACACGGATACTGTCGTGGCTTCGGCCAAAGCCTATATCCACGCGCTGAACCGCCTGATCGTGCGTCGGGAAAAGACCGGCCCGGGCGCGGATGCCCGCGAAATCAGCTACAAAGACCTGACCTGATCAAAATTGGCGCGGTGAGGGGCTCCCGCAACTGCGGTTGCCCGGCTGCGCCGAGCACCCTTGCAGCTTTGGGCCCGGCAGCGCGCCTGCGGCGCGCTGCCGGGCCCAACATGTTTGACGGCGTCTCTGATGCAGGCAAACAGGGCGGGAGCATCGACTGCATTTCTTTGACTGGCCTCAGAGACCTGAAAATAGCTGCGACAGACGTGTCGTTTCTTCCTCGATGCCAAATGGTGCGTTCAAAATGAACATCCCTGATCCCACCATCCGATGCCCCTCGCGCACCGGTGGGAATGTCACCTCATGACAAATGGCCTTGGGGAAGTTCTGCGCTTTTAGCGTCGCGATCATCCGGGCGTGGCGTTTGTCCGTCAGAACCGGGTACCACAGCGCGATCACCCCGACATTCCATTTCCGGTGCAGTTTGGCCATCACTCCGGGCAATCGATCGTAATAGGTCTTCACCTCATAGCTTGGGTCAATCAGCAAAAGCCCCCGTCGCGGCGTCGGAGGCAGCAGGGATTGCACCAGTTCAAACCCGTCCTGCCGATACACCTTCGCCCCGAACGGTGACATTGCCAAAGACAGCGCGGCATGTTCCTGGGGGTGCAGCTCGGCAAAATGCAGACTGTCCTGATCCCTCAACAGATGTGCTGCAATCATCGGCGATCCCGGATAGGCCGCGTCGCCATGCCGGACCCGCATGTTTTCCAGAACCCGCGCCATCGGATGTCCGGGGCCGAACCACCCTTCTCGTTTCGCGCGCTCGATTCCCGCCGCCGCCTCGCCCGTCCGCATGGATTCGTCCGCGTCCAACTGGTACAGCCCCCGCCCGGAATGCGTTTCGACATAGCTGAGCGGCTTGTCCTTCTGTGTCAAATAATTCAGCACCCAGGCCAGCAATGCGTGCTTTTGGACATCAGCCAGATTCCCGGCGTGGTAAATGTGTTGATAAGAGAGCATTTTGCCTTCTAAAGTCCCATTCAATAAGGCGGAAAGGTGCTGATTGTCGCGGAATCAGCCCTTTTACCGGGCGTGATGGCACCCTATAAGTCATCCGTCCCGGAACCGTCGAGTCGCGGGCAGTAGAAAAACCGACATACAGGATCAGGGGAAACATGGGGATCTTTGGCAATCTGGGCGGCCTGTTCACAGCGGACATGGCCATTGACCTTGGAACGGCGAACACGCTGGTTTACGTCAAGGGGCGCGGTGTCATCCTGTCTGAGCCTTCGGTCGTAGCGTATCACGTCAAGGACGGCGTGAAGAAAGTTCTGGCCGTTGGCGAAGATGCCAAGTTGATGCTGGGCCGGACGCCCGGTTCGATCGAAGCCATCCGCCCCATGCGCGAAGGTGTGATTGCTGACTTCGATACAGCCGAAGAAATGATCAAGCACTTCATCCGCAAGGTGCACAAGCGTTCGACCTTCTCGAAGCCCAAGATCATCGTCTGCGTCCCCCATGGCGCGACACCCGTTGAAAAGCGGGCGATCCGTCAGTCGGTTCTGTCCGCTGGTGCCCGCCGCGCCGGCCTGATCGCCGAACCGATCGCCGCCGCCATCGGCGCGGGCATGCCGATCACCGACCCGACCGGCAACATGGTCGTCGACATCGGCGGTGGTACAACCGAAGTGGCGGTTCTGTCGCTGGGCGACATCGTCTATGCCCGCTCGGTCCGCGTGGGTGGCGACCGCATGGACGAAGCCATCATCTCGTACCTGCGTCGCCAGCAGAACCTGCTGGTCGGTGAATCCACTGCGGAACGCATCAAGACGACGATCGGCACGGCGCGGATGCCCGATGATGGCCGCGGCCAGTCAATGCATATCCGGGGTCGTGACCTGTTAAACGGCGTCCCCAAGGAAATCGAGATCAGCCAGGCCCAGGTGGCCGAAGCGCTGTCGGAACCCGTCCAGCAGATCTGCGAGGCGGTGATGACTGCGCTGGAAACCACGCCGCCCGATCTGGCCGCCGATATCGTGGATCGCGGCGTCATGCTGACCGGCGGTGGTGCATTGCTGGGCGATCTTGATCTTGCCCTGCGCGAACAGACCGGCCTGGCCGTGTCCATCGCGGACGAAAGCCTGAATTGTGTGGCTTTGGGCACCGGCAAGGCGCTAGAATACGAAAAACAGCTGCGCCACGCGATTGACTACGAAAGCTGAGGCGCGCACCCTTTAGGGGCAGTCTGAATTCGGCACGAGCAGCACGGGAAGGTAACCTGTGGCAAAAGACCGATCACAGCGCGATGACTACACGACTCCTCTGCGCCGCTTGTTGCTGGGGATCGTCATCCTGTGCTTGCTGGGCATCTTTCTGGTCTGGCGGATCGACAGCCCCCGCGTCGAGCGGTTCCGCGCGCAGGTGGTGGACGCAGTCGTACCGTCGATGGATTGGGCCATGGTGCCCGTGACTGCCGCCGTCAATCTGGTGCGTGACTTCCAAAGCTACCAGCGTCTGAGCGAGCAGAACCGCGAGTTGCGCAGCGAACTGCGCCTGATGCGTGCCTGGAAAGAGGCCGCACTGCAATTGGAGCAGGAAAATGCGCGGCTGTTGGATCTGAACAATGTCCGCCTCGACCCGCGCCTGACATACATCACGGGTGTTGTGATGGCCGACAGCGGGTCACCCTTCCGGCAGTCCGTCCTGTTGAATGTGGGGGAACGCGACGGGATCGTGGATGGATGGGCCACGATGGACGGCATTGGCCTGGTTGGCCGAATTTCCGGTGTCGGGCCGGACACGGCTCGGGTGATCCTGGTGACGGACGCCACCAGTGCCATTCCTGCAACCATTCAGCCTTCTGGCCAGACCGCTTTGATCAAAGGCGACAACAACCCCGCACCCGTGGTGGAGTTTCTTGAAAACCGCGAGCTGGTCCGTCCCGGTGATCGGGTGATCACATCCGGCGATGGTGGCGTGTTTCCGGCAGGCCTTTTGATCGGCCAGATCGCCGCGGATCCCGGCGGCCGCCTGCGCGTTCGCCTTTCGGCGGATTTTGAACGGCTCGAGTTTCTTCGCGTTCTGCGCTTCCATTCGCCCCCGCCAATTCAGGATCCGGGTGGGATCGTCGGGCCAACTCGGCCCGAAACTGCGCTTGTACCGGATGAGGTCAGCGATGGATAGGCCCGCCTCATACAGCTGGGCCATGCGCGGCCTTTACGCTGCGCTGGCCTTTGTCGTGCTTTTCCTGCATTTGCTGCCGCTTGATGCGCAACCGGATCGCTGGCCTTTTCCTGATGTATTGATTGCGCTGACCTTTGCCTGGGTATTGCGGCGCCCCGATTATGTGCCCACGCTGCTGGTCGCGTTCGTCATGTTGATGGCAGATCTGTTGCTGCAACGCCCGCCGGGCCTTCTGGCCGCGCTGGTGGTGTTTGGCACAGCCTATCTGCGCTCTGCCGCTCCGGGTATGAAGGACACTGGATTTGTCGGAGAATGGATGTCCGTCGGTGTGGTGATTGCCATGGTGTTTTTGATGAACCGGGTCGTTCTGTCGATCTTGTCGGTGCAGCAGGCTGCTTTGTGGCCAGTCGTGATTCAACTTGTGCTGACAATCGCCTTCTACCCGATCATCGTGCTGTTGAGCCAAAGCGTATTTGGCGTCCACCGCCTGTCTGCTGCGGATGCCGGAGCTGTAGGGGGCGGGGCATGAAGCAACGCAAACCCAAGTCGCCGGGCCTTGCCTATAAACGCCTGCCACGCCGCGCGCTGTTGCTGGGCGGTTTGCAGGCGGCTTTTATCGGCGGGCTGGCCGCACGGATGCGTTTCATGCAGGTGGATCAGGCCGACGAATATCGCCTGCTGGCCGAAGAAAACCGCATCAACATTCGACTGATCCCGCCAACCCGCGGGCGTATCTATGACCGCAATGGTCAGATCATCGGTCAGAACTCACCATCCTATCGCATCGTCATCGTGCGTGAGGATGCGGGTGACGTCGACAAGGTGATTGCCAAATTGTCGGAACTCATCCCCCTGAACGACGATGAGATCGAGCGCGCCCGGACCGAAATGCGCCGATCAGCCCCGTTCCTGCCGGTCACTCTGGCAGATCAGGTCACTTGGGAAGATATCTCGAAAGTCGCGGTCAATGCCCCGGCCCTGCCGGGTGTGACGCCCGAGGTCGGCCTGACACGGCAATACCCACGCTATGAGGATTTTGCCCATATCGTCGGTTATGTCGGCCCGGTCAGCGACTACGATCTCAGCAAGCTCGAAGACCCCGAGCCGGTTTTGCGAATTCCCCGGTTTCAGATTGGCAAGGTCGGGTTGGAAGCCAAGCAGGAAATTGCCTTGCGTGGCAAAGCCGGCGCCAAGCGTGTCGAAGTCAATGCCACAGGGCGCGTCATGCGCGAGCTGGACCGGCAGGAAGGTCAGCCGGGTGCGGACTTGCAATTGGCGATCGATGCCGACCTGCAACAATATGCGCAAGCGCGGCTGGCAGGTGAAAGCGCGGCGGCAATTGTTCTGGATTGCGAAACCGGGGACCTGCGCGCTGTCAGCTCTACACCTAGTTTCGATCCAAATCTGTTTGTGCGCGGTATATCGGTCGCTGACTATCGGGCATTGACGCAGGACAAGTATCGTCCTCTGGCCAACAAGTCCGTGCAAGGTACTTATCCTCCGGGTTCGACGTTCAAGATGGTCACTGCACTGGCCGCGCTGGAGGCCGGCGTAATAGGCCCCGGCAACACAGTGTATTGCCCCGGGCACCTGAAGGTCGGCAGCCGCAGGTTCCACTGCTGGAAGCGAGGAGGGCATGGCACGGTCGATCTGAACCTGTCGCTGAAACGCAGCTGCGACGTCTATTACTACGACGTGGCCTTGCGGGTCGGGATCGACAAGATATCCGAGATGGCCCGCACGCTGGGGCTGGGCGTCAAGCACGATATTCCGATGTCGGCGGTTGCCGCTGGACTTGCCCCCAATCTGGAATGGAAGCAGCGGACACATGGTCAGGATTGGCTGGTGGGCGACACGGCCAACGCGTCCATTGGGCAAGGGTTCATGCTGGCATCACCGCTTCAACTGGCCGTCATGACGGCTCGTATCGCCACCGGCCGATCTGTGACACCGCGGCTAGTACGTTCGATCGACGGTGTCGAGCAGCCTTCGGGCGCGGGGGAACCGCTGAACATCAACGCCTACAATCTGGAGCAGGTGCGCAAGGCCATGTACTCGGTCTCGAATGATCGGCGTGGGACGGCCTATCGCAGCCGCATCATCGCGGATGAGTTCCGCATGGCCGGCAAAACCGGCACCAGCCAGGTTCGGAACATCACCAAGGCCGAGCGTGCCGCCGGCGTGATCCGCAACGAAGACCTGCCATGGGAACGTCGCGATCACGCCTTGTTCGTCTGCTTCGCGCCCTATGACAATCCGAAATACGCGGTTGCCGTGGTCGTTGAACATGGCGGCGGCGGGTCCAAGGCGGCGGCACCGGTGGCCCGCGATATTATGCTTCAGGCGCTCTACAACGGTACTCCGCCGCTTGAGGCATATCCGGTTGCCGACCGCGAGAGGATCAAGGAACAGCAAAAACGGCTCGAGGGCGACCGTCGCCCCAAAGCGCGTCCCGATGGAAAGGACCGCGCATGAGCTATCTAGAATATGCCGTGAAATCCACGCCGTCGGGGTTTCGGAAATTCCTGTACATGAACTGGCCGCTGACCCTGTTGCTGATCAGCACGGCCAGCGCCGGGTTCCTGATGCTGTATTCAGTCGCAGGCGGTTCATGGACACCCTGGGCAGAACCCCAGATGGAGCGGTTCGGGCTTGGCCTGACCACGATGTTCATCATTGCTTTGGTTCCGATCTGGTTCTGGCGCAACATGTCCGTGCTGGCCTATCTCGGTTCGGTCGCGTTGCTGGTATTCGTGGAGTTGTTCGGCACCATCGGCATGGGCGCGCAGCGTTGGATCGACCTTGGGTTCATGCGCCTGCAACCCTCAGAGGTCATGAAGGTGGCCCTGGTCATGGTTCTGGCGGCCTATTACGACTGGCTTCCATCGCACAAGACGTCTCGCCCTCTTTGGGTCATTATTCCCGTGGTCCTGATTGTTCTGCCCACTTTGCTGGTTCTGAAGCAGCCGGATCTCGGCACGTCGATTCTGCTGTTGGCCGCCGGTGGCGGGCTGATGTTTCTTGCGGGTGTCCACTGGGCTTACTTTGCAGCCGTCATCGCCGCCGTCGTGGGCCTGATCGCCACCGTGTTCAACAGTCGCGGGACCGAATGGCAATTGCTCAAGGATTATCAGTTCCGCCGGATCGACACGTTTCTTGACCCTTCTACCGATCCTTTGGGTGCCGGGTATCACATCACGCAATCCAAGATCGCCCTTGGTTCCGGGGGCTGGAACGGGCGCGGTTTCATGCAGGGTACACAATCCCGGCTGAACTTCCTGCCCGAGAAACACACCGACTTCATCTTCACCACCCTCGCAGAGGAGTTCGGGTTCGTCGGTGGCATCACGCTCTTGGTGCTCTACGCCCTGATCCTTGTGTTCTGCATGGCGACGGCACTGGCCACCAAGGATCGGTTCTCGTCACTGGTTACTCTGGGCATCGCGCTGAACTTCTTCTTGTTCTTTGCCGTCAACATGTCGATGGTAATGGGTATGGCACCGGTCGTGGGCGTCCCACTGCCAATGGTCAGCTATGGCGGATCGGCCATGCTGGTGCTGATGGCCGCGTTCGGCATCGTCCAAAGCGCTCATATCCATCGTCCTCGCTGATCTGAAAGGCCCCCGATGCCCGTAAACGTTCTGTTTTCCGCGCGCCCTGCACTTTGGCCCGTGTATGAACCGCTGCTCACTCGATACCTCGCGGAAGCTGGCGTCATGGCGCGGCTCGGTACGGAATTTGACCCGGACCAGGTCGATTACGTTGTCTACGCTCCGAATGGCGGGTTATTGGATTTTTCGCCCTTTACGCGCCTGAAGGCGGTTCTGAGCCTCTGGGCCGGGGTTGAAAAAATCGCGGACAATGACACGCTGACCGTCCCCTTGGCGCGAATGGTGGATCACGGGCTGACGCAGGGTATGACCGAATGGGTGGTGGGCCATGTGCTGCGCTATCATCTGGGAATGGATCGCCACATCACTATCCAGGATGGCGTCTGGGCCCCGGATGCCCCACCTTTGGCGCAAGAGCGCAAAGTGTGCATTCTGGGCCTCGGCGCCTTGGGCGAAGCCGCGGCCCGCGCTCTGGCCTTGCTGAATTTCACGGTCACTGGCTGGAGCCGCACCGCCAAGGACATCCCCGGCGTAACCTGCCTGCACGGGCCTGACGGTCTGCGTGACGCGCTTTCCCGGGCCGAGATACTGGTTTTGCTGCTGCCTGACACCACTGCCACGGAAAACGCGATGAATGCTGAAACGCTGGCCCTGCTGCCCAAAGGCGCGCGGATCATCAACCCGGGTCGCGGGCCCCTGATCGATGACGATGCGCTGCTGGATGCCTTGAACGCGGGTCAGGTCGGTCACGCGACGCTGGATGTGTTCCGGGTCGAGCCCCTGCCCCCCGATCACCCGTATTGGGCACATCCGAACGTGACGGTGACCCCTCATATCGCGTCCGAGACCCGCCCGGCCACAGCCGCGCAGGTCATTTGCGAAAACATCCGGCGTGGCGAAGCCGGAGAGCCCTTCGTGCACCTGGTGGATCGCGCTTTGGGCTACTGATTTCAGGCCGCGATCAGACCGCGGCCTTTCAACAGGGCGTCAACCCCCGGCAATCTTCCCCGGAACGCCAGATACAGGTCTTCAGCCTCGCGCGAACCGCCAGTGGACAGGATGTTGTCCTCCAACGCTTTGGCGCGTTCCGGGTCAAAGGCGCCTCCCGCCTCTTCAAAGGCGGCAAAGGCGTCGGCATCCATCACTTCGGACCACATATAGCTGTAATACCCCGAGCTGTAGCCATCGCCTGCGAAGACATGCGCGAAATGCGGAGTAGCGTGCCGCATTCCAATGGCCTTCGGCATCCCCAACCCGGCCAAAACTTCTGACTGCTTCGCCATCGGATCTGCCGGCGCCTCGCCATCGTGGAAGGCCAGATCGACAAGGGCCGAGGCGACATATTCCACCGTCTGAAATCCCTGATCGAAATTGGCCGCTTTCAGCACCTTTTGCAGCATTTCCTGCGGCATCGGCTCGCCCGTTTCCGCATGGGTCGCAAACTCGGCAAGAACCTCGGGCACTTCCAGCCAGTGTTCGTAAAGCTGGCTGGGCAATTCTACGAAATCGCGCGCCACGGACGTGCCCGAGATGCTTTCATATGTCACGTTGGACAGCATCTGATGCAGGGCATGGCCGAATTCGTGGAACAGGGTGCGTGCATCGTCATAAGACAGCAGCGCCGGATCACCCTTTGCGAAGTTGCAGACATTGATGACAATCGGTGCCTGTTCTTTCGGGAATCTGGCCTGTGCCCGCATCGCGCTGCACCAGGCACCTGATCGCTTTGACCCTCGTGCAAAGTAGTCGCCGATGAACACGGCGACGTGCCGACCGTTGCGCGTAACCTCCCACGCGCGGCAATCAGCGTGATAAAGCGGCACGTTCAAAGGTTTGAATTTCAGCCCGAACAGGCGGTTTGCACAAGCAAACGATGCCTCGATCATCCGGTCCAGTTGCAGATAAGGTTTCAGTTCCGCCTCATCCAGATCATGTTCCGCCTTGCGCCGCTTTTCAGCGTAATAGCGCCAGTCCCATGCTTCCAGCGGGCCGTTGACACCGTCTTCCTGCATCATCTGGGTCAGGATTTCCGCGTCCGCATCGGCGCGGGCCTTGGCAGGTTCCCACACCTGCATCAATAACTCACGTACCCGGTCTGGAGTACGAGCCATTTCAGTTTCCAGCTTGTAATCGGCGAAGTTGTCATAGCCCAACAGCTTGGCGCGTTCCTCACGCAAGCCCAGAATCTCAGCGGCGATGTCGCGATTGTCGGTCTCGCCGCCATTCGCCCCGCGGGCAGCCCAGGCGCGATAGGCTTTTTCACGCAGATCCCTACGGGGTGAAAACTGAAGAAACGGCACGATCAGCGACCGGGAGAGGGTAACAACCGGCCCCAAGGCGCCCTTTTCCGCACCAGCAGCCCGTGCCGCATCCACGACGAAATCCGGCAGGCCGTTCAGATCCTCTTCGGTCAGATCCATGTACCAGTCCCGCTCATCCGCCAGCAGGTTCTGGGTAAACAACGTGCCCAGCGACGCGAGGCGCGACTTGATTGCTTGCATACGGGCGTCTTCGTCCCCTTCCAAGGCCGCACCGGCACGCACAAAGCCCCGGTGGGTCAGCATCAGCACACGCGCCTGTTCCTCGGTCAGGTCAAGATCATCGCGCCGTGCCCATAGGTCGGCCACACGCTTGAACAGCGACTTGTTGGAAGAAATGCCCGAAAAATGCGCCGAGAGCTTGGGGGAAAACGCGCGTTGCAATTCTTCCCGCTTGGGGTTGCTGTCCGCGCCCGCAATCGTGAAGAAGACCGACAGTACCTTGTCCAGTTGCCCGCCCGCAGCCTCGAGCGCCTCGATCGTGTTGGCGAATGTGGGGGTATCCGGATTTGCCGCAATTGCGTCAATCTCGGCGTTATGCTCTTTCATCGCCTGCTCTAGTGCCGGCGAGAAATCATCATCCGAAATATCGGAAAAAGGGGCGATTTCAAACGGTGTGGTCCAGTTGGACAGGATCGGGTTGGTCATGCGGATCTCCTTTGATCCCATAGCTATGTCGCCATGGCCGGGTGTTCCAGAACACCCAACCCATGTGAAGAAAGGTTAATCGTTTGTCATGCCACAAACAGGGCAATCGCCCCGGCGGGTCAGAACAATCTTGCGGCTTTCGCCAAACAGCGCGTCATAGATCAGCATCTCGCCGCGCAGCGCCATGCCGGCGCCTGTTATCACCTTGATCGCCTCGACCGCCATCATTGATCCGACGACGCCCGGCAGCGGACCGATCACTCCGGCCTCGGAACAGGACGGGGCCAGACCGGGGGCCGGGGCCTCTGGGAAGATACACTGATAGCAGGGGCTGCCATTGGCGGGGTCAAACACACTCAGTTGACCTTCCCACTGCGACAAAGCCCCCGAAATCAGCGGTTTTCCCAGCGCGACGGCGGTTCGGTTTGCCAGATACCGGGTCTCAAAATTGTCGGTTCCGTCAAGGATCAGATCGAAGTCTGCAAACAGGTCGGTGGCGATCTCCTCGCTCAAGCGGCGGTGATAGGGCAGAACAACGACGTTCGGGTTTTGCGCCTCCATCGCCTGCTGGGCCGAAAAGACTTTGGGCATTCCAATATCCGCGTCGCGGTGAATGACCTGTCGTTGCAGGTTGGCATTCTCGACGAAATCATCGTCGATGATCCCGATCGTGCCGACACCCGCAGCCGCCAGATATTGCAGCGCAGGTGCGCCCAGACCACCTGCGCCGATGACCAGAACGCGGGCTTTTTTAAGTTTTTTCTGACCGGGCCCACCCAGTTCGCGCAAAACGATATGGCGGGCATAGCGGTCCAGCTCGGTCTCGGTAAATCGGTCCGAAGGCATGTCGGGCGCCGGTTCCGAAGTTGAAACTGCGCGGTTGCGCAAGGCTTTGAGTATTCTGCCATACAGCAAAGCCAGCGCCGCGAAACCCACAAGGATCAGCCAAAGCGCCGCAGACCCGCCAGTTGCTTCGCGAAGAGGGTGCCCATCCGGCAAGATCAGATGGGACAGTATGACGCCTGCCAACAACACACCAACGGAAACCACGCGCGCTTTTTTCGACGTGCCGGCGATATGACCAACACCCCAAAGCCCCGCAGCCAGGATGAAAACCAACAGCATCAGCCGCGCCCGGTCGAGCCGAAACCGCCAGCCCCGCGATCGGTTTCGCCCAGCGCCTGAGCCAGTTCAAACCTGGCCTGCACCACCGGCGCGACCACAAGCTGCGCGATACGATCCCCGTGGGCGATCTCGAACCGTTCCTGGCCCGCATTCATCACGATCACACCCAAGGGCCCACGGTAGTCGCTGTCGATGGTGCCCGGCGTGTTGGGCAGTGTAATCCCATGTTTCAACGCAAGGCCCGAGCGGGGCCGAACCTGAACCTCATACCCTTGCGGGATTTCAATGCGCAGGCCGGTCGGCACCAGCGCCCGCTGACCGGGTTCCAGCGTAATCGGCGCGCCGTCGGGCAGATTGGCACGCACGTCCGCGCCGGCCGCCCCCGAGGTTTCGTAAGAGGGAAGCGCCACGGCGGGGTCTGCCCCGTCTTCGCGGATCACCCGGATTGCAACCATGCCCTTGCCTTTCCTTCAGCCTGCCAATGCATCCGCGATTTTCGCCGCCAGACGCCGGGCAACTTCGTCTTTGCCCATACGGGGCCATTCCTCGGCCCCGCTGTCCGAAATCAGGGTGACCGCATTTTCTGACCCGCCCATAATGCCCGTTGCAGGGCTGACATCGTTGGCGACGATCCAGTCGCAGCCTTTGCGCAGGCGTTTGGCCGTGGCGTGCTCGATCACATTGTCCGTCTCGGCCGCAAATCCGACAACCAACGGCGGACGGTTCGCGCCCATCGCGGAAACACGTTTCAGAATGTCCGGGTTTTCGGCGAATTCCAGTACCGGCAGGCCATCGCGGCTTTTCTTCAGCTTCTTGTCCGATGCGCTGGCGACACGCCAGTCCGCGACCGCAGCCGCGAATACTCCGGCATCGACGGGCAGAGCTGCATCAACCGCATCAGACATCTGTTGCGCGGTTTCGACGGGCACGACCCGCACGCCCGCCGGGGGCGGCACGTCTGCCGGGCCGGTCACAAAGGTCACCTCGGCCCCCAATTCCGCCAGCGCCCGAGCCACGGCGGCACCTTGAGCCCCGGACGAGCGGTTCGCGATATACCGGACCGGATCTATTGGCTCATGCGTCGGGCCGGACGTCACCAGCACCCGCTTGCCCGACAAGGGCCCCGCAGACAACCGAGCCTCAACCGCCGTGACAATTTCCAGCGGCTCGGACATGCGCCCCGGGCCGTATTCGCCACAGGCCATGTCGCCTTCGTTCGGGCCCACAAAGCGCACGCCATCTGCTTGCAGCTGCTTCAGGTTTCGCTGCGTTGCCGGGTGGGTCCACATCCGCACATTCATCGCGGGCGCACACAGAACGGGTGTGTCCGTGGCCATAAGAAGGGTCGATGCCAGATCGTTGGCCAGCCCTGCGGCCATCTTGCCCATCAGATCCGCCGTTGCGGGGGCCACAACGATCAGATCCGCAGAGCGGGACAGTTGAATATGCCCCATCTCGGCCTCATCGGTAAGGTCAAACAGATCGCGATAGCCTTTTTCACCTGCCAGTGCAGATACCGACAGCGGCGTCACAAACTCTTCCGCAGCGCGCGTCAATACAGGGGTCACGTCCGCGCCACGCTCGCGCAACCTGCGGATCAGGTCCAGCGATTTGTAGGCCGCGATTCCGCCACCGATAATCAGCAGAATGCGTTTGGATGACAGCATGTTCAGCCCTTCCTGTCCCGGTCGGCCCCGACATTAGGCAAGGCCCGCAGGTAGTTCCAGCGATTAATTCTGAACCTGAAATGCCGCACAGGGGTCTTCGCGCTCGGCTGTGGGGCTGTCAATCACGATATCGAAATCTCCGTCGATCGCTCCATCCTCGGATTGTCCGACGGCCACAACTTTCCATCCTGGCTTGAGGCGCACAAGATAGGTCGGTATGCCCCGATCCTTGCGCGCATGGCCGTTTCCGGTGATCACGGCAACCGGACCCCCGGTTTCGTCCATCGCACGAACCACGGCACGGGCCAGCACAGCATCGCGCAATCGTTGGATCGCAACCATCTGGGGCAAGATTTCAGCCGGAAGCGCATCGCAATGCGCCGCCAGCTGGTCGGCTTCGCGCGCGGCCTGTTCTTCGGGCGAGAGAGGCACCGTCAATCCATAACGTGCCGCGTCCGCACCCAACGCCGTGGCGGCACCGCGTTCCATCGCGGCACGCGCGGCAGCACGCGGAACCATGGCCCCGTAAACCGGCGCGCCCGACGCTTCGAACACCGGATAATACATGCTGAGCGGCGGCCAGCCACTTTCAGCCCATTTCAGAATGCGACTCAGCTCCTCCGGGTTGGACACAGCTTTCTGCGCGAGCCTCTGCGCGCCCTCTTCCGTGACCATTTCCCAGACGACGGCCGAAGGTGAAACAGCTTCGAGCACCTCGGCCTGCACCAGGTGATGCGTCGGGTTGTCGTGAACTTCCCCCAATATCACGACATCGGCGTCTTGCATCGCGGACATGGCATCAGCGGGAACGAGTCGATCTGCCAGCCCCGGTCGCGCTGCCGCAACCGTAAGACCCAGAACACACGCAAGAATCGCAAACTGTTTCATGCGATGAAGTGTTGCACCTCGCGCGACTGGGCTTCAAGGTTCTTGCGCATTTTCGCAAAGGCTGCGGCCTCAAGCTGTCGTACACGTTCTTTTGACAGGCCCAGTTCGGTTCCAAGGCTTTCCAGGGTTCGCGCGGGGTCTCGCAGCTTGCGCTCGCGCACTATGAAACGCTCGCGATCATTCAAGGCCTTCATCGCCGTCAACAGCCACTTGCGCAATTGTTCGGTATCATGGCTGTGTTCAACTGCTTCGGCTGCCTGCTCGCGGTCATCTTCCAGGGCATCGATCCACTCGCGCCCATCCTCATCAGCGGATTGCACCGCATTCAGCGAAAAATCTGAGCCGGACAGGCGGCCTTCCATCATCTCAACGTCGCGTAGCGGCACACCGATTTCCGTAGCAATCATTTGATGCAACTGATGACGGTCCAGGTCCTGACCTTCGGTGGCGGCTTCGCGTTCCAGCCGGGCCTGAACACGGCGCATGTTGAAGAATAGCGACTTCTGGGACGAGGTTGACCCGGTCCGAACCATGGACCAGTTCCGCATGACATAGTCCTGAATGCTCGCCTTGATCCACCAAACGGCATAGGTCGAAAACCGCACGCCGCGATCCGGATCGAACTTGTCTGCGGCCTTCATCAGGCCAAGGCCTGCTTCCTGAATGAGATCATTCATCGGCGCGCCATAGCGCTTGAACTTGGCCGCCATCGAAATCGCCAGACGCATATAGGCGGTGATCAGACGGTGCAACGCCTGTTCATCACGCTCATCACGCCAGGCGTAAGCCAGTTTCAGTTCGGTTTCCGCATCCAGCAGCTCGGCCTTCATTGCTTGCCGGGACATCGAAAAGTCCGTCGCATTATCCAGTGCCATAAACCTCTCCCCTGTTTGCAGGTACTGGTCAGACTTGCCTTGCCGACCTATGACCTTTACGCAAAACAGCACCAATCGGATCAACTATAGGTAAGTACTGTGTCGCCGGATTTAACCTTGGTTCTGGGCGGGGCCGCGTCGGGCAAGTCGGTTTTCGCCGAAGAACTGGTTGTTTCTCGGGGGAAAAGCCGAGTTTACCTTGCGACATCACAAGTGTTTGATGACGAGATGCGTGAGAAGGTTCAGCGCCATCTCGCGCAACGCGGCGACGGTTGGACCACCATTGAAGAACCTTTCGATCCGGGGCCGGTTCTGGCCACGTTGTCGCCCGAACAGATTTGCCTGATTGACTGCGCCACCATGTGGCTGAGCAACCACCTGTTGGCCGAAACCGATCTGGAAGCGGCACAAACCGCCCTGCTTGAAGCCCTTCGCGGATGCCCGGCGCAAATCGTGATCGTCTCGAACGAGGTTGGCCAGGGCATTGTCCCGGACAACGCCCTGGCCCGCCGGTTTCGCGAAGCCCAGGGGCGGCTGAACATCGCGCTTGCAGCGCAGGCCGATCTGGTCGTGCAGATCACCGCCGGGTTGCCCTTGGTTCTGAAAGGGCAATTGCCGTGACGCGCCTTCACTTTGTCCGACATGGGCCGACGCACGCGAAAACCATGGTCGGCTGGTCCGACCTGCCCGCTGACCTGAGCGATACCGCCGCGCTGAAACGACTGCATGACCATTTGCCGCCCGAGGCGCTTGTGATCTCGTCCGATCTGTCACGGGCAGTTGACACCGCCACTGCCATACAAGGTCAACGTCAACGCCTTCCTCATCATCCGGGCTTGCGGGAAATCCATTTTGGTCACTGGGAGTTGCGCGGATTTGCCGAAATCGAAGCCGAAGACCCGGAACTGGCCTTTGCCTATTGGGACAACCCCGGCGATGTCCGCCCGCCGCAGGGTGAAAGCTGGAACGAGGTCCGCAATCGGGTCGACGCGGCGATCGACACGCTTGTTTCAGCACATAAAGAATGCGATCTGGTTATCGTTGCGCATTTCGGCGTTATCCTCACTCAGGTGCAGCGCACCCTTGATCTGGATGGACAACAGACTTTTTCACACCGAATCGACAACCTGTCGGTGACGGAAATCCTGATCGACGCAGACAGGTGGTCCGTCGGTACAATCAATCACCTTCCGTGAACAGACCCCGCACAAATCACTGTTTTACCGGGCTGCGAACCTGCGGCATCGTCTGCGAATGACATATGATTTGTATATCGGCGACCGCCTCTTCTCCAGCTGGTCGATGCGTGGCTGGTTGATGCTTGAGAAATTCAACCTGCCCTATGAAAGCCACATGATTGGCCTGTATTCGGGCACCATGGCCCAGGATATGGAGCCCTTGGCCCCGGCGCGACTTGTGCCTGCCCTGCGCCTGCCGGAAGGAACTGTGGTCGGCGAAAGCCTGGCCATGGCTGAAACCCTGGCCGAGCGCCACCCTGATGCCGGGTTGTGGCCATCAGATCCCGCCGCCCGGGCAACCGCCCGCTGGCTGTGCGCCGAGATGGTGGCAGGGTTCGGTGCCTTGCGGGGTGAATGCCCGATGCAATTGCTGCACGTCTGGCAGGGTTTCAACCCATCAGATGAAACACTGGCAGATCTGGCACGCATCGAAACACTCTGGGACCATGCGCGCAAAGTGTCCGGTGCGGAACAAGGCCCGTTGTTTGGCACGTATTCGCTGGCGGACGTGTTTTACACACCTGTCGCAACGCGGATCATCGGATATGGGCTGCCGGTTTCCAAGGCGAACCGGGCCTATTGCCTGGACCTGTTGTCAGACCCCGCCGTCAGACAATGGCGCGCAATGGGTCTGACCGTCAGATACGACCCTTTTCCCTATCGTCAGGATTTGCCGTCCAAGCCCTGGCCGATCGGAGGGATTTCAACCGCCAAGCCGGTCTCCGGCCCGTCAATCAACCAAGTTTGCCCGTATTCCGGCAAACCCGTCGCGGAGTTTCTGGAGTTGGATGGCAAATGCTGGGGCTTCTGCAATCCATTCTGCCGCGACAAAACAATTGCCGATCCCGACGCGTGGCCCAAATTCGCTGCATTGCGCGCAACCGTTAACGAATCTTAAACCACAACCATGGCAGCAACGTCCTGTTAACCAAGAACAGGACTGCCATGGTCGCCCGCGCCCACACTGTTGCCTTTCACGGCGTCGAAGCCCGCCCGGTCGAGGTGCAATGTGCCGTATCGCCCGGCTTGCCGGCCTTTTCCATCGTTGGCCTTCCCGACAAGGCCGTATCCGAAGCCCGCGACCGTGTCCGCAGCGCGCTGAGTGCGATGGCCATCGCTCTGCCGTCGAAACGAATTACGATCAACCTGTCTCCTGCCGATCTGCCCAAGGAAGGCAGCCATTTCGACCTGCCCATCGCGGTCGCGCTGTTATCGGCGCTCGAGGTCATCCCAGCCGATGCCGCCGAAGGAACAGTTGCACTGGGAGAGTTGTCGCTTGATGGCTCTTTGGTGCCTGTCGTCGGCGCCCTGCCTGCGGCCATGACAGCCGCGTCCGAGGATCGCATGTTGCTGTGTCCCAAAGCCTCCAGCGCCGAAGCGGCATGGGTCGACGCCACTCAGGTTATCGGTGCGGGTTCCCTGGGCGATGTTGTCCGCCATTTCTCGGGACAGTCCCCTTTACCGGCGGCACAACCCGGCGAGGTGAATCTGACGCCCAGCTTGCGGGATCTGCGCGATGTAAAGGGACAGGAACGCGCCAAGCGCGCTTTGGAAATCGCGGCAGCCGGGCGTCACCATCTGATCATGATCGGTACGCCGGGGTCGGGCAAATCCATGCTGGCTGCACGGCTTCCGGGTATCTTGCCTCCGCTGACCGCAGTCGAAGCGTTGGAAACTTCGATGATCCAGTCCCTGTGCGGGTTGCTGGACGAAGGCGGCATAAACCGCACACGTCCTTTTCGGGAACCGCATCATACGGCCTCGATGGCAGCCATTGTCGGCGGGGGCAAAGGTGCCAAGCCCGGAGAAATCTCATTGGCGCATAACGGCGTGCTGTTCATGGATGAGTTCCCCGAATTTCCGCGTATGGTTCTGGAAACCCTGCGCCAGCCAATCGAATCCGGAGAAGTCATGGTGGCGCGGGCCAATGCCCATGTGAAATACCCCTGCCGTTTCATGCTGGTGGCCGCCGCGAACCCATGCAAATGCGGCTACCTGACGGATCCGTCGCGCGCCTGCTCTCGCGCACCCGGCTGCGGCGAGGATTATCTGAACCGTATCTCGGGGCCCCTGATGGACAGGTTCGACCTGCGGATCGAAGTTCCGCCTGTGGGCTTCACCGATCTTGATCTGCCCCCATCCGGC
>NZ_JBXWSM010000070.1:0-23117 GCF_059613405.1 Ruegeria sp. BHSA118 | reverse complement strand
GGTGGGACAAAACACACAATCAAGCTTTTGATTTTATTTAGCAAAATTTGAGAGTGGTGCCCGGGGGCGGAATCGAACCACCGACACGAGGATTTTCAATCCACTGCTCTACCCCTGAGCTACCCGGGCACGGGAACGACGTTCGTCGTTAGGTGGGGGCCTTCTATGACTTGCTACAAGCGGTGTCCAGAGGCTTTTTCACATTTTTTCAATGTGGTCGCTTCGGCGTGAAGTCCTGCGTGTCTTCCTCGACTTCAAGGTCCTCTTCGCGCTGCGAAGGAACCGAGTAGGACCCGTTCAACCACTTGGCCAAATCAATGTCCGCACACCGCCTGGAACAAAACGGACGAAATTTCTGCTCGGTCTCGCCTCCGCAAATCGGGCAGCTCAT
The DNA here is from genome assembly GCF_059613405.1 of Ruegeria sp. BHSA118. Taxonomy (NCBI): domain Bacteria; kingdom Pseudomonadati; phylum Pseudomonadota; class Alphaproteobacteria; order Rhodobacterales; family Roseobacteraceae; genus Ruegeria; species Ruegeria sp. BHSA118. The sequence continues at coordinate 22,726 of NZ_JBXWSM010000070.1, read as the reverse complement.
TTCAGGATCTCCATCACAGGAACGCGACCACGCTTTCGCTGCAATTCAAAATGGCCAAGCGGGGTCCAGCCTGCAAGAATCGTCTCGTCCGGGTCTGATCTGAACGCGGCACGCAAAGCGGATTCAAACCCGCGGCGATCCTTCTTTGGCATAGGAGCGAGGTCCAACGTAATCTGACCGGCCAGCCCACGTACGCGCAAAGCACGGGGCAGCATCTTGGCGCAGGCAAAATTGGCCTTGGTGCCCGCCGCCAGCGAGGTGTCCGCTCCGGTGTTTACATCCACGGCGACCAACGCGCGTGTGGGTTCGATGTAAAGATGCCCTCCGCCCGGCAAAGGCTCGGACGCTCCACGCACCATGTCCAGTTCATCCAGAACGCCGTGGGTATCGAACCCGCCCGCCTGGGTCACGACTTCGGCCGGGTCGGTCCAGTCGCGCCAGGCAAGGATATGGGGGCTGTCACCTTCGCTGAGAAGTTCAGGCTCGGTCCCGTCGTCATTCATCACCTGCTCTGCCTGCGCCAACATGGCCGAGATGTCTTCCGCGATCTCTTCGGCATCCGCACCCGCGCAGCAGGAGCGGAGGATCAATCCATAGGCGCTGTTACCCATCTGCTCATGGGCGATTTCAAGCAGTTTATCGCGTATGTCCTCGTCCTTGATGCTGCGCGAAATGTTCAGGCCCGGAGCGTCCGGCGTGACAATCGCATAGCGGCTTTTGAAGAGAATGCGATTGCTCACCGGTATGGCTTTGCAGGGCTCTGCAAAGCCGGTGACCTGTACCAACAACAGGGCACCGGGACCCAAGCCTTTGACTTGTCGCAGGAAAGCAGGTCCATCGGGCGTGGTCAGGAACATTCCGCCCTGCCCCTTGACCGGGCGGTCAGCGCGAGCGCGATAGATCGTGCCGGGTGCGGGTGCGTTCGCGGCGATCAAGAAGTCATCCAGCCTGCCGTCGACCATCAATGCCGCGGCTTCGCGGCCTTGGATGTGGTCCAGAACAATGGTGCGACCTTTCATGATGCCTCTCGGTAAAGTGGATAGCCGATGCCTTGCAGCAAGGCCGCGGTCTCGGACAGGGGCAGGCCGACGATGCCGGTAAACGACCCCGAAATCCAGGGGATGAAAGCCCCTGCAGGACCCTGAATCGCATAGGCGCCTGCCTTGCCGCGCCAGTCCCCGGTCGCCAGATAGGCGTTGATCTCGACGTCCGACAGGCGCTTGACCTTGACCTGTGAGACAACATCACGCTGTAGCACACGGTCTCCGCGCCGGACCGCAACCGAGGTGATCACGCGGTGACGACGACCAGACAGGGAATGCAGAAACTCCGCCGCCTGCCCCGCATCCTCGGGCTTTCCCAGAATCCGGCGCCCCAAGGCCACGGTGGTATCCGCGCAGAGGGTGACGTCGTCTCTATCCGACTGAACCGCCTGCACTTTTTGGCGCGTGATGCGGTTGCAATACGGAACCGGAAGCTCGCCCTTCAAGGGCGTTTCATCGATGTCAGGTGGGCTAATGGCATCGGGCCGCACGCCAAGCTGGGCCAGCAGGTCCAGCCGTCTTGGGCTGCCCGATCCTAGAATGAACGCCATTGCGGCAGGCGTTACTTGAAGCGGTAGTTGATCCGACCCTTGGTCAGATCATATGGGGTCATCTCGACCTGAACCTTGTCGCCAGCCAGAACACGGATGCGGTTTTTGCGCATCTTGCCTGCCGTATGTGCGATGATCTCATGGCCGTTTTCCAGCTCGACCCGAAACGTCGCATTAGGCAGGAGTTCCTTCACGACACCGGGAAATTCGAGCGTATCTTCCTTGGCCATGTTGTCTCCATCATTGCGTTGCGCCCGCAGAATCTGCGGGGGTGTGCGCTTAAATGAGCCTATTTCGGCCTTATTTCAAGGGCGGAATCACCTAAAGAGCGGATATTGTGACCGATTCGACTCGGGCGGCCTGTTCCTCCCAATGGGTTCGGTTCAGCACGTGGCCGTCTGCGCGGACCTCGGCGATGGCTGACAGGTCGACATCCGCATAGGTCCAGCCCGGCTGATTCAAAGTGCCCTCGGCCAGCACACCGGTGGCCGGGAACCCCTTGTCGGGCGGGCCAAAGACGCCACCGGCCCCGGTGTTCATATCCACCGCCTCGGACCAGTCGTTGCTTCCGACCAGTGACGACATGACCGTAACACATTGATTTTCCAAAGCTCTTGACATTGCGCCAATCCGCACGCGCCAGTAACCCGAAAGCGCTTCGGTACAGGATGGCGCAAGGATCAGGTCTGCCTCTTGCAGTGCGCGGCCCAGCAACGGAAACTCGCTGTCGTAACAGATCAACACACCGATCTTGCCCAGCGCGGTGTCGAACAGCTTGAGCGGACCACCCGGGGCAATGTCCCAATCCTCGCGTTCGAACCGGGTCATGATCTGTTTGTCCTGATGGTCGAAACTGCCATCCGGCGCGTAGAAGGCGGCGCGGTTCACCGGACGATCGCTTCCGTCCACGACAGGGGCCGATGCACCCAGAATGTAGGTTTTGTACATCTTTGCGAGGCGGGCATGCAGGTTTTGTACATCCTCCATCCGGTCGGATACGGCCCGGATCGACCGCTCCAGATCGCCGGCAACCTGGGCCCCGTCCAGGGTCGAGAGCTCCATCGCGCCATATTCGGGAAAGACCAGCAATTCAGCCCCCTGCCCGGCAGCCTCGGCAACCCATCGGTCCAGCTTGTCCTCGTACTGCGCCCAGCTGTCGAGCCAGTCGAGATCATATGCAGCGGTTGCGACTTTCATTGATGGGGTCCCCTGAGCCGATGTGTCGTGGCACTAAACCGTGAGAGCCGCCGCGTGTACAGTTCAATCTGGTGCTGAGGGATGGGTGAAGGGGGGAAGAGTCCATACCTGCCGTCGACTAGGATTCTATTCTTTGCATGCGCGGCACGTCGCGAACCAAGCATTCCAGACATTCAAAATCAGTGGTCAGATGGCAGGTGAGCGGACAAACCGGACTTGTGCGATTGCGGCAATTGCTGACGCGGCATTGATTTGCTGTCGCAGCACATTCATCGCTGCGTTGCAGCTGTTGTCGCCAGACCGGTCATTCAAAGCTATGATGATGCGATACTATCAAACTGTAGTTTCGAGGCACATAGGATCAGCAACTTAGACGCCGAACAAAGCCAACGTTTGCGTTGTCGCTGGCAGTGCAGCAGGACAGGCCATGCGGGCCTTCAGCCAGTAAGCAAATTCTCGTTATGGCTCATGCAGGTGGCGAGGAAGAGGGAGTATGTCGCGGTCGTGGAATTTTTCATAAAGTCGAGATATTGCAGAGATTGGAACTTTGGTTCCTGCTTCGTGTTTGAATTGATCAGGAACGAGGCACCAATAGTGCTTCTATTTGTTGTTATGCTTTTTTGACAAGCGTAATCTTGTTTTTCTGACAGGAAATTAACGTTACTGCCGAACGCGATAGCCGGAAGCAATGATCTTGTTTATCAGAACTGCGGCGGCCTGGTGCATGTCCTTTTCATCGTTATTGCCGACTGCTGTTTCGTGGGCAGCAGCTGCGTCATGCAGAACTCCCACAATTTCATGTTCGGGCAGAAGCTCACGATCTTTAATTGCAAGCAAAAGCGCTTCACAAATTGAGAGTGCGGCCATTCCTGAATGGTCTTGCCGGTCAGCCATGGTAGACGTCCTTTTCTAACAGGCGTCCAAGCATGGAAGCGCCACGATGAATTGCACCATACTGGCATAGATTGCTGTATACTTAACTGATCGAAAGCAGTCTTGGCGTCGGATAGTTTCGCGGGCTGCTCATCGATGAAGGAAGAACACTTGCGCACTATCAAAAATAGTCCACTCACCCGAAAGCTTTCAAACTTCGTCGCTCTGACTGAGGTTGAACTTGCGGTATTGGCACGCCTGCACAAGCGTCGCAGAACCTTTGAAGCCGGACGTGACCTTGTGCATCAAGGGCAATCAGAGCAGGCGGCCTACATTCTGGCCTCGGGCTGGGTTTGTTCCTACAAAACCCAGACTGACGGGTCGCGTCAGATCGTCGATTTCCAAATACCGGGTGACTTTCTGGGCTTGCGAAGCGTTCTGTTGCACACCTCGGATCACAGCATAGAACCAATCATGGAAATCCAAGCCATTGAAGTAGTAGTGGATGATCTCCTGGAAGCATTTGCGCAGACGCCCCGGCTGGCGACAGCAATTCTTTGGGCGGTATCTCGAGATGAAGCGATGGTGGTTGAGCACCTGGTCAACATAGGACGGCGAGATGCGGGTGAGCGCATGGCGCATTTTCTTTTGGAACTTGGTGTGAGGCTGACTCAGGTCGGGATGGCAAACAAGACGGGATACACTTGCCCCCTGACACAATACCACCTTGCCGATGCGCTGGGACTGAGTGCCGTGCATGTTAATCGTGTCCTACGGCAACTGCGGGAGAAGGGGTTGGTTACTTTTCAATCCGGGCAAGTGGCATTTGATGATTATGACGGACTGGTGACGTTGGCCGGTTTTGACCCCACTTATCTGGATCAGGCCGGGCCACTGTTGAAGCAATAGGTTCACCCCTTCAGCGATGCCGGGATTTTGATGATAGTTGCCTGGTTAGAGACGCCATTCGCTTCGGCAGATTTTGGATTTCACCGAAAAAGAAGCGCAAGATAAATACAGTCCGATTGCGGTACTGGATTTCCTGCGCTTCTCAAATACTCGTTAAGAACACGCCAGCAAATATCCCGCCAACACACATCACGTTGCCGGAATCCAAACATCGTTGCACTGACGCAGGTTAGTCAATTTTTGGCAGTACCGGATTCTCGGGCACCAAATGCATTTGAGATTCCAATAAAATCTCAGGTCATTGGCCGCAGACTAACATCGATCAGCGCGCGTCTGCCATTTGCACATTATTCTAAATCACAACGCCAGTACTACCGCGGCGCTTACGAGCGTGTACCGCGGCAGACTGCGCGGGGAAGATCCAACAAACTATATGGAGGACCAAGGTGAGCACGAGATCGTCCAGTTCTTTGGTGACGTTTTCAAATCCGTTCTCTTTGTCCGGCTACCCGGATGAACTTCCTGCAGGCGAGTATGAAGTAGTTGTTGAAGAAGAACTACTACAGGGCCTGAGTTTCGAAGCATATCGCAGAACCGGAACCTACCTGACAGTTCAGGGCAAAGGCAGCAAGCCAGGTCGCACGGAAATGCGCCCAATTGACCCAGAAGATTTTGAACTGGCGCTCAAGCAAGACCAAACCTTGGCCACATCTAACAATGACAGCGATGCGGCGCTTTCCCCGCAGGAGGAATAGATTATGAACACGCCCGAATGGCTTAAACCCGGAATCTACGGCGCCCTGATCGGAGGAGTTTTCGTAGGCGTAGTTGGATTTTCTTGGGGTGGATGGATGACCGGCAGTAACGCGGACAAGATGGCCAACGCCATGTCCCGCGACAATGTAATCGCTGCGTTGGTTCCGATCTGCGTCGACATGGCGAGAACTGACACCCAACGCGCCGAAAAAATAACAACGATCAAAGAAGCTTCTTCTTTCAAGCGAAAGGATGCCGTTATGGCAGCCGGCTGGGCAACGGTACCGGGATCCCAAACCCCCAACAAAGATCTGGCACAGGCCTGCATTGAGGGGCTGAACCTGGATGGATCGTAACTCAATCACTCAACATTCGGACAACGCCGTTTGCACCAGGACAAATCGAAAAAATCAGCACTGGTTTTACTCTCACTTTATGACGGCGCTGTTTGTCGGCGTTTTCAGCTGCTTGGCGGGCTCCTTTATCTCATCAAATCCCGCATCGGCCGAAACAAATTCGATGCCGGATAACGCGCATCCCAAAAAGTATGGCGACGGTTGGGAATGCGATTTGTCCTATCGGTTGGAAGGCGATGAATGCGTGGCCATTGTCGTGCCGGGAAATGCCTACCCCACAAACAGAACCTATGGTTCAGGGTGGGCATGTATGCATGGCTTTGTTGAAGTTGGCGGCACCTCATGCACTGAAGTGATTGTGCCTGAGGGTGGATATCTCGATCCATCAGGTGAGAGGTGGCGATGCCTGCGTGGATACACAAGAGTAGACGATGGCTGCCAGAAAATCGTGGTGCCGGATAATGCTTACCTGACGAATAGCACTTATGGATCTGCATGGCGTTGCAACCGTGGCTACGAAAAAGACGGAGAAGCATGCGTGGCAGTAGCGGTGCCGGAAAACGCTTTTCTGAACGCATCAACCAGCGGGCGTCCCTGGACGTGCGAGCGTGGGTATTTTGAGCGCGACGGACGGTGCGATGCCGTCTTTGTGCCTGAAAATGCTTTCTACGATGACGCGATCCATGGAGTTGGATGGAAATGCGAACGTGGCTACGAGGCGTCCGGTGATCGCTGCAATGCAATCGAGCTACCGGCAAATGCCCATATAGACCGATCCGGCAATGGGTGGCAATGCCACAAAAACTATCATCGATCAGAAGGGCTGTGTGTTCTGAACCAGTGAGAATTCAGACAGAAAGCCCACTTTCCCAAACTTCACAATTTTTGCCCGTCCTTACCAAGGACGCACGTTTCACACTCTAAAAAGGAACAAATATGAAACCCGTACCCATTGCGTCGGATGCCAAGCAGTTCATTGCCAGCGATGCGCAAAAGCTGCCGCCTGAACAAGCAGTTTTTCCAGAGCTTCACCGCAAGACACTTGTGACAGATACACCGACTGCAATTGTGTATTGCGAAGGAAACTTCGCAAAGATCGATGGCAAGACGGCTAATGGTCTCGTTCGACATTCACAGGCCTATCGCGTTCTTTCGGTGATCGACAGCACGTATGGCGGTTGTGACAGTGGCAAAGTGCTTGATAATATCGCAAATCAGGTTCCCATCTTCGATGATCTTGATGCCGCCGTCGCTAATGAAGCTACGATCCCCGACACTTTTATTTACGGAATGGCGCCGGCCAGCGGCAGAATGTCCCTTGAGGATCGCGAAGTTGTTGTGGATGCGATAACGCTCGGAATGAACATCGTCAGTGGGCTGCATGAATTTCTTAGCGATGACAAGGAGCTCGCCGGATTTGCCAAAATTCACGATGTCACGATACGCGACATTCGCAAGCCGCGGCCAAATCCCGACCTGCGCCTGTTAGATGGCAGTATTGGAGACGTCCAGGCGATCCGCATCGCGGTGTTCGGCACCGATTGTGCAATTGGAAAGCGTACAACCGCGACAATCCTGACAAGTGCCCTTAACGCGCATGGGATCAAAACAGTTTTGGTCGGTACCGGCCAAACTGGTTTGATGCAGGGCGCCAAGTATGGTGTCGCGATGGATTCGGTGCCGCCGCAATTTTGCTGTGGCGAGCTTGAGCGCGCTGTTGTTGCAGCATCTGAAGATGAACACCCGGATGTCATAGTGATCGAGGGCCAGGGCGCGCTAAGCCATCCGGCCTTTTGCACATCAGCCTTCATTCTGCGAGGCAGTCAGCCACATGCAGTTATTCTTCAACACGCGCCCAAACGAAAACGTCGATGTGATTTCCCCAACATGACAATGCCCGACCCTTGCGATGAAATCACCCTGATCGAGGCTTTTGCGAACACAGAGGTAATTGGCATGACGATCAACCATGAAGGAATGAATGATATTGAGATTTCAAAGGCCATCACAGATTATAACCGCAAATTGTATCTCCCGGTCACTGACGCATTGAACCGTCCTCCAAAAAACTTGGTGAATATGGTTCTATCTGCCTTTCCGCGCTTGCAACCCGTACGTGCTACGACGATTGAATGAGCAAGCTGCGTATTGACGTTGATCTGGACAAAATTCGGTACAACACACGGTTCCTGGTCGACCACCTTAGACCCCGCGGAATTACGGTGACAGGTGTGACAAAAGCCGTTTGCGGTCATCCTGAGATTGCGAATGCTATGCTAGAAGGTGGCGCGACAGGGCTGGCGGACGCGCGGATCAGCAATATCATACGTATGCGCGATGCTGGGATCTCGTGCTCCATATCCTTGATCCGAACGCCCATGCTGAGCCAGGTCGCGCAAGTTGTTGATAACTGCAATGTCAGCTTCAACACAGAAATGGACATTATCGCAAGCCTGGCCGTGAGTGCGCTGGGAAAGAACATTACTCACAGTATTATCCTGATGGTGGAAATGGGGGATATGCGGGATGGCATCTTGCCTGAACACCTTGAGCGCACTGTGTCTCAAATTCTTAGAATGGAAGGGATTTCTCTGAAGGGGATTGGTGCAAATTTTGCCTGTCTGGGTCATGTGGCACCCTCTGCAGGAGCAATGGAATTGCTTTCGTCGCTTGCCGTCGATACCGAACTTGCAAGTGGACCCGCTCTGGAAACAGTGTCAGGCGGCGGTTCTGCCAGTTTGCCATGGGCGCTTGGCAAGGGGGCGACCGGAAAGATCAACAACCTGCGTCTGGGTGAGGCCATCCTGTTAGGTACCGATCCCGTTTCGGGATACGCGATCGACGGGCTTTACACAGATGTTTTTACGCTTTGGGCGGAAGTGATCGAAACGAAGACCAAATCAAATCCAAATCCCTTGCAATTGAATTATCCCATACCTTCAATGCAGTGTGTGACTTTAGACAGTCCTTCGAACACTCGGTCGATCCTTGCCATTGGACTCCAGGACACCGATGCGGCGGGTCTAATTTTCCCTGCTGGCGTCACGTTCGTCGGAGCCACCAGTGATCATATCGTTGTTGAAAACACCAATTGTCTGCTTCGCCCTGGTGGCGAGGTGAAGCTGAAATTGAACTATAGCGCGCTCTCGCGCGGCATGGCTGCACCCGATGTAGCAAAAGTCTTCCATGGTGATGGCGCATTGGTTGACTGCACCGCAGCGAACACTGATCGCCCATATTCGAAGCGAAAGTAGCGCGCCAGGGTTGCCGCCGCCTCGGTTCTGCTTCATCCACCCGTCTTATTCTACGGCTTTACGTAGTAAATTGGGCCACCAATACCTATATTGGTGGTACCCGCATTCACTTTTCACACCCTATCTGGGCTCGTGAGTGTTGCGGACAATCAAAGGATCAAAATGATGTCTTTCAAAGACCTTACGACCAGAGCGGCTGCCGCACTGAAGGAAAACGATGCGGACGCGTCAAAAAAAGAAGTGACGTCGAAAGGGCAGGACGCCGTCCCCGAAAAATCAAAGCCTAAACCTCAAAACTGATAATACCCTGCCGGGAGCGGGTGGCTTGTTCTTGTTTACATCTCCGAGCGAGCGGTATCAGCAAAGGAGAACTACCCAAATGAACCAACTAATCAGCAAGACAATCGCAGTCTTTTCCAGGCCGTTTACTTTCCCTGGCTTTGACGAATTACTCCCGGCGGGCGAATACGACATAGAAACTGAGCTTTCCGCACCACCAGATTATTTGGATCCAGAAGCCTGGAAAGCATCAGTGCTAATCTTTCTGCTTCCACGGAAATCTCACCCCGGTCTGGCGCGAACGTTGACCGTTTCTCTTACTGATTTGGAGAGAGCCCGCGCAAGGGATAAATTGTCTGCGAAGGAGTTGTCGCAATTCCTGCTCGACCAACTCTTGGCCGATCCGATGGTGCAACTGATCATGGAAGCTGACGGTGTGTCTGAGACTCAACTTCGGCACCTCTACTCGGAGTCGCTCATTTCTGAGGCAGACGACGGATCATCAGATCAACGAGCCATACCACGAGGATGCGCAAGCGGTTCTCGGTATGCTTTTGCTGTCCAAGCTGCTGAGAACGAAGGAATGCCAGTTCGTCCTATTAAAACCCCTCGGATTACAGGCCGTCCCATCGGACAGTCTGAACCAGGCAGCTCCTTCAATCTCAAGGCTTCGGGCTCGGAACTTTCTTTTCCAGTCGCTGTATAAACCAAAACAGAAATCGAGGCTAAGAACTGATGGAAGACTTCGACAACGACGCAGATACGATCATGGCTCGCGCCCACAATGACGTGCCGCAAGAACGCCCGTGTCTTCGTTGCAGAACGCCATTCTGGAGCGAAGGGTTCGGAGAGCGGATTTGTCGACGCTGCAAGGGGTTGAGCGCGTGGCGAAATGGCGTATCAGTAAGCCCTGGGTTAGCTCGGCGTCGCTGATAACCTGACGCCGGTCTTACCAGCTTTTCTGATCATATCTCATTTTATCTTATTGGTGCTGACCCGGGCCTTTTAACGTGGAACCCGATCGGTAATCGGTGCTGAAGACGAAGCGTACGCGCGGTTTGGACTCGAACCGTTCTTATGCGTAGTGATATGGGCTCAAGCCGCCTAATGCACACACTTAAACCATGCCAGTATTCATAATCGGACAGCAGGCATTCACGCCGCTTGTACTATTCGGTGGTCAGCGCGGTGCTGTTGCTTGGGTGCGGAGGGTGGATCGGAGTGCAAAATATGCTAAGAGTCCAACTACCTGCAGTCACCCCAAAACCCAGAGCTTGGAACAAGGGGCGGATCATCGGTCAGAAACGACCGCTACTCCCAAAACAGGTCTGGGCGATCCGTGCCCGGCTCGAACTTTCTGGAAATCTGCGTGATCTCACAATGTTCAACGTCGCGATTGATAGCAAGCTACGCGGCTGCGATCTGGTCAAACTCGCTGTGACCGATCTTGTCAAAGACGATCGCGTCCGTGAGCGTGTTTCGGTGATCCAGAGCAAAACCAAGCGATCTGTTCAATTCGAACTGACGGAAAACACGCGAGAAACTGTATTGGTATGGGTAAAATCACCGGAAATGTTTGCTAGCCGGTTCATGTTTCCAAGCCGATTCCATGATCGACCACACATCTCGGCGCGCCAGTATGGCAGGCTGGTTCGAGACTGGGTGACCGCAATCGGATTGGAACCGAGCGGATATGGCACGCATTCGCTTCGCCGAACCAAAGTAGCTGAGATCTACCGCAAGACAGGAAATCTCCGCGCGGTCCAACTTCTGCTTGGGCACATAAAGGTCGATAGCACCGTGCGATACCTGGGCGTTGAATTGGAAGACGCGCTAAGCATTGCAGAGCGCATAGACATCTGAGACAGTTTGGCGAGCGGCGCTGTCGGTCGCCAATCCATAGTGGTTCTAGTTCTTTTACGCAGGAGTGGGACGTAGCGTGCCCTGAGCGGAAGTGTCAAAATCTTGTTGCGTACGCTCGCAGCACAGTTTTCTCGGCTCAGGCGCAATTTACAGGGTGCGGGACCGAGCGGCCATTTGATCACGCCGCGAGTACTTGTGCAGAAGCGGCGCGAAAATCGCTGCGTTGCAGCCAATGTTATCAGGCCAGTCATTCATAGTCACGGGGAAGCCTTGATCACATACTCCTCTTTCGCCGCACTCAGGCCAGACAATTTCTTTCGGTAGTTCACCAAGGATCTTGGTCACCGGCAGTTTCAAAAACTACCTGCCCTGGCGGTACTTCCATTTCGACAAGGGAAACTTCCTTGACTCTATTCTGGCTAAGGACCACAAAAGTGCATTGGTGAAAGTTACTCGTCGCCGCGATGCTGCCGGCTTCGATGATCCAATGGCCTTCAGAATAACTGTAGCATGTGCCCCAGCATAGGAACGGGTTTCGCTGGGGTCTTCGCTATGAGCTCGTTCCTCGCAAGCATTCGCAACTGTCACCTGACAAGCCCCAGTCATCGCGTGAACCATGAAAGAAGGCGCCGTATGAACTGCACATGGCTTATAAATTGCGTGTTTGATGCCCGATAGATTAGGTCTCAGGCTCCTTTTCAATCAGTCATTCATCGTGTTTACGCGCTGCATTCTTTGTTTGATCCCGACACTCTTGGTGTTGCTCTCCGGAACGCAGCTTCCTGCCCAAGTCGCAGGCAATGCTGATGGATCGGTCTGTGACGAAGGCTTCGAAAACAAGAACGGATCGTGTCAAAGAACAGACGTACCAAAAAACGCATATTTGACGGGTAGCTCCTATGGCAGCGGCTGGGAATGCAATCATGGTTTTCAAAACGTTGGAGAACTCTGTGAGGAAATAAGAGTTCCGGAAAATGCCTATCTTGCCTCAACCGGAGATCGGTGGGAATGCAACCGGTTGTTCCAGCGTATCGGGGACGAGTGTGAAGAGGTGATTTCACCTCAAAATGGGTACGTCGAAACTAGGTTTGGCGTACAAGAAATACACTGCAACTGGGGATTTCGTAAGGAGGATCAGGATTGTGTTGCGATTAATGTCCCGAGCAACGGCCGCCTGACTGACAAAAACAGCGCGGATGGTTGGGTGTGCCTCAGAGGTTACAGGGCAGCGGAGAGTAGCTGTGAACCTGTGGCAATTCCACAGCATGCATATCTTGCGCCTGAAACCTTTTCTGGATGGAAATGCAAACGAGGTTATCGCGCAAACCGGGACAGATGCATTGCGATCCTTGTCCCTTCAAATGCTCACTTGAATCGGAGAGGTGACGGTTGGGAATGCAATCGGCCGTTTACACGACAGAACGATAAGTGCACCGAAAATGTGCCGCGACAATAGGTTGGTGGGAACCAATACCTCCTGACATATCCGGAAGGACGAATCCGTGAACCATAACTCGATTGACGAAAACCTGGGTAAAATACTCAAAGCCGAAAAGGCGCAACGCTGGTCCTACAGCATAAAGATGTTTGTCGCATCGGCGGTGATTGTTGCGGCCATAATTGTGGTGGTGTTTCTCTGATGCGTAAAAGCACCCCTCGGGTTAGCCTCCGACACCCAAAATCGGCAATTCGCGACCTAGAACAAAGAGCATTTCAGGAACGCAGTGTTCGTAAGTCGCGGAACGCTGACGTAGCCGGTGTGATTGAGGAACAGTTTGGCAAGTACTTGATTAAGGCCGGCATTCTGAGCGGTAACAGCGTTGCGCGCGCATTCCCCAAGCCACCAGCTAAAACGCAGGCAATGATTGCCGATGCAGTTGGTGAAACACCAGAGTTGGCCATTGAAGCCTTAAAAGGAATTCTCGAAGAACGAGACAGGAAACGTAGCGGTCAACGACGTTTGGAAGGAAACTCCGGCACGCTCGTTCCCAGTGCAAGAGAATATGCAGAGGCATTGCGCCAGATCAGGCTCACCCCTGCGCAGGTCACAATGCTCAAAGCACTTACTATCGCAGGTAGGGAAGGTCTGACCATTGGTCACTTGTCTCAGGCAGCCGGTTACAAATCACGCGAGGCCTCCATCAAGGTTTTCAAGAAAATCGGACTATTGATCGCAGAATATCTGGAACTGGACCTACCCGAAGCCGGATCGGTACAGAATGATGGCGCCGCTCAGGTCCTGGCATTTTCTCACATCGAAAGTGACGATGAGCCAGCAACTTGGATTATGCATCAGGAACTGCGCGACGCTGTTCGTTCGGTTCTATGACGTACGTTCCAGCCCCCGCTTTTGTAGAGAACTCTGAACCGGAACAAATGCACGAAAGGTTGCACACGTAGCTTATGCTGGAGAAGAAACCATACCCGCTCGACCTGATCTATGTACCTGTGAAGCGTGCAAAAACACTTGATCAGCAAAAAGTCCTGACGCTGGCCGAAGATATCCTGAAGAACGGCCAGAAGACCCCGATTCAGATACGCGCGGACAACAAGAGGTTCGTGCTGATTGAAGGCCTTCACCGACTAGAGGCCATTCGCGCCCTCGGCGGTGATACTGTCGACGCCTTTTTGGTGCGCGCCAGATTACACTAAACTCTTGTTGGGATTGGCGTTCGACAAAGCCTGAGAAAACGTCAGCAGGCGCTGACTTTCTTCATCCCAAAGATGCAATCGTGCGCAATGAAGGCTCTCATATAGAGTAATACGCTGGCAATTTTCCAACTCGGAATGGTCACGCAAAACCTCGTTTAGCCGATAAAACGGTATGCGGCTGGCAAGGTGGTGAACATGGTGCACACCGATATTGGCAGAGAACCACCGCAGGATGCCTGGCAGGGCGTAGTGAGAACTTCCATAGAATGCGGCGTTCTGAAGATTCCACACTTCTTCCCGCTCCCAAGTCGTGTGTTCAAACTGGTGTTGAATATAGAATAGCCAAATACCAATCGATGCGGCGACGATCATGGTTGGAAGGAATACAAAAACCAGTACATCCAGGCCTCCGGTCCAAAAAATCAGAGCCAGGACCACCGCAATCGCGGCGTTTGTTCCCATTGCACTTGCCCAATTCAGCCAGCCTGACCGCATGAAACCAAAGGGCAAGCGATTTTGAAAAAAGAACGTGTAGACCGGTACTATACAGAACAGGAAGAAGGGGTTCCGGATTAACCTGTAAGCGGCACGCCCGAACCAATTCCGTTTCAGGTATTCCTCAATGGTCAATGTAGGAATGTCACCCAGACCACGCCGATCAAGGTTACCGGTTGAGGCATGGTGAATCGCATGGCTTTGCCGCCAGACGTCATAGGGTGTCAGGGCGAGAACACCCAGAACCCGGCCGGTCCAATTGCAAACGGTGCGGCTTCTAAAGAAAGATCCGTGACCACAATCATGCATGATGATGAAGATACGCACCAGAAATGCGGCGTTCAGGATGGCCAATAGAACAGTGACCCAGATACTAAGGGATAGCGCAAACCACGCTGCGCCCCATAGCGCGAAAAAGGGGATGACAGTGATTGTCAGTTCAATAACGCTACGCTTCGTATCGGGCACACGGTATTGCGCGAGCGCCCGGGTCAATTCCTGCTGTTGCAACTGACTTGTTCTCCAAGGGCTTTTAGCAGCCCATTGTGCAAACGGGCACCCCATAAGGGTGCCCGTAAAAGGTCAGGCCAGTGCCAGATTGGCGGCGCTGTCGCGCCCGTCACGGCCAGCTTCGACGTCAAAAGTGACCTTCTGGCCGTCCTTCAATTCGCTGATGCCGGAACGCTCAAGTGCTGAGATATGCACGAACACATCGCGCTTGCCATCTTCAGGTTCGATAAAGCCAAAACCTTTGGTCGAGTTGAACCATTTTACTGTGCCATTTGCCATGGTGGAAGTCTCCTAATACTTGCCGCCCGCATTATTGCGGCGACTCGGCGTGGTCGGTCTGAATCGAAAGACTGAACGCCGAGTTTGGGAGACAGCAGGTCGAAAAAGAAAAACGTAAGCCCTGTGTATATGGACTTCGAGTACACACGATACAAGCCTTGATACAACGGAAAGCAACAGAAGATCTAAGTCTGCCCAGCCCAATTTGGGACAAAGATAAGCAGAACCATTGCTCTGTGGTTCGGAAATCAGAGGTCGGCTTCCGATAAAACCTGCCGAATGCGTATGCAGCAAATTGATTGCTCAGGCACGGCAGGTAGGGCTCACTGTCCGAAATCGCCGCGTGCTTCAAGAACACCGCGGCAAGGCACAAATGTTCATTGAGTGATTGAAACATTGCTAAATCAACGAGTTGACCTCTCTAACGAACGGTAGATTCTGCGCGGCCCGAATCTTGGGTCATGCTGCGTTGGCATAGGGCGACTGCGAGCCTCAAAGTGCCATTAGTAGGTCCGTATCTGCGCAAGCATCGGGCAAGAAACGTTCCCGATGTTACAGTTGGCCGTAAGTTCATTCAGGGCGGCCTCCAATCGCTTAAGTTCGATTATCTTCATACGCACATTGGAGATATGAAGCTCGGCCAGTTCCTTAACGGATTGGCAATCCTCGCTATCACCTTTGGATAGGTTGAGAAGCACCTTTGCATCGGCAAGCGAAAAACCCATGTCTCGGCACTTCCTTAGAAAACGAAGCCGTCCAACATCGTGCGCGGAGTACATGCGTCGATTATTCGATGCCCTTTCTGGTTTCGGCACGATCCCTTCGCGTTCGTAGTAGCGGATAGTATCAATTCCGACACCGCTTTGCCGGGATGCCTCCCCAATCGCAAACATGTGAGATTTCCTGTCTTGATCCTGTAGTGGCTACAGAAGTTAAACGAGAGGTTGTTGTCTCTACAACTCCGCGCGACGTAGTCCATCAGGGAAACAGAATGCAGAAGTACCTTAGCCTCAGCTATTTGGGATCGCTATCAGCGCTTGGCGTCGCGACTTGCTGCGTTTTGCCCATGACGATGATGTTACTGGGGCTGGGTGGCAGTTGGTTGGCAATCTTTGGGAAGGTTGCCGCAGCGAGTTACTATGTGCTGACGATGTCAACGGCGCTCGTCGTGATATCATGGATGGTATCTTATCGGCGCGGTTCCTTGCCGACGTTGAAATGGTGGCTTGCAGGAACGACTCTAATCACCGGCGTGGGTTGGGTCGTTGTGTTTAACGAGGCATGGATTAACGATTACCTGATCATGCAGATGTGAGACTATGACAAAACAAACTGTAGTCCTAGAAAGCACCCTGATTTGCCCGAAGTGCGGCCACAGTGAAACCGAGCAAATGCCAACGGATGCTTGCCAGTGGTTCTATGAATGCAAGTCGTGCAAAACAGTTTTGAAGCCGTTGGAAGGCGACTGTTGTGTTTACTGTTCATATGCCACGGTCCCGTGTCCACCAATTCAGCTAGGCGATAGCTGTTGCGGATGAAGTGAAGGACGGTTTTGTTGAGCGAACTGTGAGCCGCCGCCGCGAGCATCGCTGCTATTTGCATGAATGACAGTTTTTTCCGCTGCTTGGCCGCACAAGGTATTCGGCAGTTGCAGTGTCGTTACTGCTGCAAGCGCATGCAGCAATAAAATCCAGGGTACAGGTTGGGCTCACTCGACCATTCGAGGCAATTCGCGGAGAAAGTCGGCAGAGAGCCCATTCTGTGAATTCGATTTTCTCGCTGCGCACGCACGCGGCGAGAAAGATTCGGCATGTGCATAAACTTCTTCGATGCATGGCAGTGGTCAAACCGGCCATCTGTGCTGCGCGCGGCGAAGATTTCGAAGGCAACGAGCTGGTCGTGGACGAAGTTGCCATTCATTCGTGAATTGCCATGTCAGCTTGTGAGAAACTCTGAATGATGCAAATTTAGCCAACAGAAACAGAAATGCAGGGAACAGGATTGTCACCTATTGACGCAGTACGTACGCCAGACGATCGTTTTCTAAACCTGCCTGATTTCGCCTGGCATCCTCAGTACGAAGATCAGTTGGCCGGGTATGAAGGCCTGCGGATGGCAAGAATAGACGAAGGTCCGCAGGATGCAGAGCGGGTGTTCTTGTGCCTTCATGGGCAGCCTTCATGGAGTTTTTTGTATCGGCATATGATCCCGGTCTTTCTCGAGACTGGCGCCCGAGTTGTCGTTCCTGACCTGTTCGGTTTCGGCCGGTCTGACAAACCTATCCAAGACAATTGCTACACTTTCACATTTCACCGACAGAGCTTGATCGAGTTGATTGAAACGCTCGATCTCAAAGGAATTACACTCGTTGTACAGGATTGGGGTGGGCTTCTTGGTCTTACCATTCCACCAGACATGCCTGATCGCTTCAATCGGCTATTGGTTATGAACACAGTTCTTGGCTTGGGTGGCGGTAGCAGCGAAGGATTCGATGCCTGGAGGGAATTCCACCGAACTCAACCGGACTATGATGTGGCCGCATTGTTTCAAAAATACGTGCCCGGCATGAGTGATGAAGTTGCGGCCGCTTACGCCGCCCCTTTCCCGGACGCGCGTTATCGGGGCGGCGTGCGGAAGTTCCCGTCGCTGGTAATGACCGAACCCGACATGGAGGGCGTTGATGTGTCGCGACGTGCAGCGGCATGGTGGAAAACTGACTGGTCGGGCGACAGCTTCATGGCGATAGGAGAAGCAGATGTTCTGATCCCGCCGAGGCTGATGAAACGCATGCACGAAATATTGGGCGTAGTCCGCCCACCTCTGATGTTGCCAGACGCAGGTCACTTCGTTCAGGAGACCAACGGAGAACAAGTTGCTCGCGCGGGCTTGTCTGCATGGGAAGATGGAGGACATCTCATTCGGCCTAAGGGTTGAGAATTGGGAACTTCGTGCAGACCGCCGCATGAATAGACAAAACACGGAAAAAGCCGCCAGATGCAGTTATCTCGAAAGTGATCTTTGCGTGACGTCGAAAATTCTGAGTGCTTTGATACCATGGGTTATCTGTTGCGCTAGCCGCGGCTTTCCGCGCTGCTGCTGCATTTGGTTTTCACCGGTTCTCTATTTTTAGAGTGCTATGCGCAAGACGCTGTAGTTGCTATCATTCACTTGATGACAGACCGGATATGCCCTTCGCCAGAACTTGCAGCCATAGTGGAACGTTGGATCAAAGCGTACGGGCGCGGCGACGGCGAAACGGTCGCACATCTTTTCTCTGACGATCCCGCGTTGTCCTATTTTGGCTCTGACGAGGATGAGGCGTGGCGGGATGACGCGCTACGTCGTGGCATGGCGCAATATATTCAGGAGGTTCCACGGTTTCAGTGGCGCCCGGATGAACTGCGTGGTTTTGAATGCGGATCCCTTGGCTGGGTGGAATGGAAGGCAACCATCGACGCGATTGAAACGGGACAATCCGCGCAATTGCGCTCCACCGTCATTTTGAACCTCGACAAGGGTTCCTGGAAAATCGTGCATGTTCACAACTCTATTCCCGTCAACAATGTTGAAGGCTTCGGCTACGAGGCAAAAGGTTTTGAGGAACTTCTCGATGCCGCCCTGTCCACCCCATACGAACTTGGGCAAAGCGGAATAGCGACTGTCATGTTCACAGATATCGCCGACAGCACGACCATCGCTGAAACGATAGGGGATACACTCTGGACCGATTCTGTGCGCAGGCACCTAAAGCTGGTCGAGACCCATATCGTCGATAGCGGTGGGCAATTAGTGAAATCGCTTGGTGACGGTGTCATGTCTACCTTCGGATCCGCGAGGGCTGCCCTGTTAGCGGCTCAGAATATTCAGCGCGCCAATGCAGCTGAAACCGCCGAACCGAAACTGCAAGTTCGTATTGGTTTGCATACCGGCGAAGTGATTACTTCTGGCGCCGATCACTTCGGAACAGTGGTAAACAAGGCCGCTCGCATCGCGTCGCTTGCTGCGCCAAGTGATATCTGTGTGTCAGACGCCACGCGGATCATGGTTGGCGGGTCGAATGAGTTTCTTTTTCGCGACCCGATGACAATTCCGCTAAAGGGTCTGGATGGGGAGCACTCAATAATTAAACTCGATTGGCAAAGAACCACCTAAGAACTGGCCTCCCAGCCAAAAATGGTAATCCGCCATCCTTGCCCAGGCTCATTCGGCAACAGAAGCGCATATAAAAGAGATTTTGGCTTGAGTATTCTTCTCACCATTGCAGACAGTGCCGAAGATTTGACCGCGATTTTACAGGACCTGCATGCTCATCCGGAAATCGGCTTTACCGAAACGCGCACGGCACAGATCGTCGCCCGCCATTTGCATAATTTCGGCGTGGATCAAGCCCACGCTGGAAGCGCTCATCCTGGCGCGCGATGTTGAATGGAGACTCTCATTTTAGTTGGTAGGGTCGAACTGGCAGATCCTGGACAAATGCTCATTCGCATTTGGACCCGTCGTTGATTGGCAGCGTTGGTGCATTTGTTTGGCATGCGAAGTCCTACATGGTTAAATTCGACAAGCGTAAAGAGGTGGTTGAGATGGGCGCGCGGGGCTCGCGAGGGGGATTAGATCGAGAAAGTCTGCTGAGTGATCTCGCGCGCGGACAACAAAGAGAGGCGGCCACACGGAGCATTCTTGAAGTCATCAGCCAGAGCCGTGAAGACGAAAAACCTGTCTTTGATGCGATCCTCGACCACGCTTGCAAGCTCTGCAATGCGCCGTTTGCGGGGCTGGTTTTGGGTACTGCAGATGACAACGCGCAGACGCTGGCCGCTCACAATGGTATGTTCCAAGCAGCAGTCGATTTGTTTGAGAGTGGGCAGATGAGTATGGACAGAGACTTGTCCTACGCGGCGCGATCAATCATTGATGGTCGTCTTGTTGCATTCGACGATATGGGAACAAGCGAACTTTACAAAAATGGCAGTCCTATTGTCCGTTCCATGGTCGATACTTCAAACATCCGAAGTGTACTTTTTGCTCCATTAATCAAGGACGGCGCCGGAATAGGATGTTTAACTCTGTTTCGGCGAGAGATCAGTCCTTTCAATCCGTCAGAGGTGTCGCTAGCTCAGACGTTTGCTGAGCAAGCCGTGATCGCAATTGAGAACGTGCGTCAATTTCACGAAATTCAGACCCGGCTTGAACGCGAGTCTGCGACACGAGAAGTTCTCGAAGTGATTAGCCGTTCCCGCGACGATGAAAAACCTGTGTTCGATACAATCCTCAACAGCGTATTGCGTTTGTGCGATGTGGATATGTCGGCTTTGGCGATGCTCAATAAAGAGGGAACACATCTTGAACTCATAGCAAATGCTGGTGCTCGGTTTCTGAAATTGAAACCGGGCGAAGAAAAATGGCCGATTGACAGCGATTTGACTGTGTCCCGAGCAGTTCGTGAGCGTCGCAACATCGTTACTGAAGACTTGCGCGATGACGTATACCACCGGGGAGAACCAACGCGAGTAGCACTCGTAGAGAAAGAAGGTATGCGCTCCCAATTGGTGATCCCTCTAATGGCAGATCAACGCGCAATAGGTTCCTTCGTTCTGCAGCAAAGAACAAAGCGATCTTTTTCACAGGACGAAATCTCGCAGCTTCAATCCTTCGCCGCGCAAGCCGTGATTGCCATTGAGAACGTACGCCAATTCCGCGAAGTGCAAGAGCGACTTGCTCACGAGAAGGCCTCGGCCGAAGTGTTGGACATCATCAGTCGGTCACGCGCAGATGAGCAGCCCGTTTTTGACATTATTTTGGAAAGCGTATCTCGGCTCTGTCACGCCCCGCTTGCGCTCCTGCATATCACAGATAATCGGCGCAAGCGCGTTAGATGCGCCGCCTACCTAGGCACTGGACACGAGTTTGCTTCCAAGTTGTCTGAATTTGATGAAGACCTCCACAACTCCAAGCTGGTTGTTGTGGAAGCAATCCGCTCCGGGAAAATTATACAAGTCAATGACCTCGCCGATGACGCGCTTTATCATGCGGGAAACGAGTGGCGACGCAAAATTGTAGACGAGGAAGGTGCGCGATCTTTTTTGTCAGTGCCGTTACTTTCTGGCGCGCAAGCAGTGGGAACACTCACGCTCTACAGGCGGGAAGTTCTGCCGTTCACTGAAGACGACATAAGTCTTGTCAAAGGATTCGCGGCACAGGCGGTCATCGCCATAGAAAACGTGCGCCAATTTAAGGAGTTGCAAGCCCTGAACGCTGAATTGGGGGAAAGAGTTGACGCGCAAGTCGGAGAGATCGAGCGCATGGGCAAGCTGAAGCGCTTCCTTCCTGCCGCCGTGGCGGACACGGTTATCTCCTCCGGTTCAGACAAGATGCTGTCGAGTCACCGGGCCTTTTTAGGGGTTCTCTTTTGTGACATCCGCGGCTTCACTGCCTTCTGCGAAACCGCCGAACCCGAAGAGACAATTGAGGTTCTACAAACTTATCACCAAGAGATGGGCAAGCTCATCAACGCCCATGGAGCGGGCGTCGATCACCGAATGGGTGATGGGATAATGGTACTTTTCAATGACCCCATCCGATGCGACGACCCTGCGGGCAACGCCGTGCGCCTTGCCGTCGCCATGCGTTCACGCATGTCTGAACTCGGTCAAGAATGGAAGCGCATGGGCTTCCGTCTGGGCTTCGGAGTGGGCGTTTCGCTTGGCTATGCAACTGTTGGGATGGTGGGCTACGAAGGCCGGTCCGACTACACCGCCTCTGGCACTGCCATCAACGTCGCCTCCCGTTTGTGCGAAATGGCCGAGGACGGTGAAATCCTTCTCAGCACCCGTGCGGCAATAGCAGTGGAGGACGACTTCTCGTCGGTCTCGACAGGAGATCTTGTGCTAAAGGGTATCCGAGAACCGGTCGAAGTGTTCAAGTTAACGGCAGATTTTGATGTCCAATGAACGGATAAAATCAACTGCGGCTGCTTGGGGCTCATTCTGTTGAAAAACAATGTGTTGCTGGCCCAGAATGCAGTGACCTGAACACGGCGCGAGCACCTTTTTAGTCAGGCTTTGCGCATCTGCAGCGGTGCGCGAAAGATCTTCGCCAATTTGCAAAGGTTCTGGGCGGTAATTCGCGCGACCTGGCGCTCTTCAATGTCGCCATCGACAGCAAACTGCGCGGGTGCGATCTTGTTCGACGGACCTAGCAAGCAGCGGGCGTCCCCGAGCGCGCGCGTCAATCTTTCAGAGCAAGACCGGTCAGCCAGTTCAGTTCGAACTTACTGAAAGCACAAGGGATTCTGTCATGACATGGGTGAACTCACTCGAAATGATGCATATCGATTTCATGTTCCCGAGCCGGTTTCACGACCGTCCCTAAATCTCTACGCGCCAATACGGAAGATTGGTGCGCGATTGGGCTTGAGCCCAGTGGGTATGGCACGCACTCGCTACGGTGAACGAAAGCGTCGGAAATCTATCGCAAGACAGGCAACCTACGCGCGATGCAATTGCCGCTCGGCCACACCAAGGTCGATAGCACCGTTCGCTATCTGGGCGTTGAGCTAGAAGACGCCCTCAGCATCGCTGCGAAGATCGACCTCTGAACGATGGTGGCGGGCGGCGTGTGCCGTTCGCCATCCGAAACCGGCCTGCCCAAATTTTCGTGCATCCGACCGGATAGAGCCCATGGCAGTCATTGCCTTTTTTCGCTGCGAG
>NZ_JBXWSM010000069.1:0-23408 GCF_059613405.1 Ruegeria sp. BHSA118 | reverse complement strand
GTCTGGTTCGGTTGGGATGACGGTATTCCGCAGGCGCATACGTCTCCGGCTTATCTGGCCCCGACAGATCAGGTGTTCCTGGCCTGGCCAAAATGGGGGCAATACTACCAGACCGGCGGCGAAGCGGGTGAGGCCCCCGACATGCCAGAGGCGCAGCGCCTGATGGAATTGGCGCATGAATGGCAAATCGCCACGACCGATGAAGAACGCGCGGCTGTCTGGGCCGAAATGTTGAACATTCATGCCGATCAGGTCTATGCCATAGGCATCCTGAACGGTGCCCCCCAGCCCATTGTGGTGTCAAACCGCCTGCGCAATGTACCCGAACAGGCTATGTGGGCCTGGGAACCCGGTGCACATTTCGGCATTCACCGCCCGGACGAATTCTTTTTCGCCGACTGAGCAGGAGCAGCTAAATGATCATGCTGCGCTACGTGGTGTATCGCTTTTTCACGATGCTGCTGACTTTGTTGGTGGTCTCGGTTCTGGTTTTCGTAATCATCAACCTTCCGCCCGGTGACTATCTGAGCAACCAGATCGCTGAACTTCAGGCCTCGGGTCAGTCCGCAGGTGTCGCAAAGGCAGAGTTTCTGCGCGCTGAATACGCTCTGGACCGTCCGATGTGGGAACAATACCTGATCTGGATGGGTTTCTGGCCCGGACCGCACGGGTTTTCGGGGTTGATCCAGGGCAATTACGGGTGGTCCTTTGAATTCGACCGTCCCGTTTCCGAAATCGTCGGTGACACGCTTTGGTTGACGGTTGTCGTCAATCTGGCTGCGATCCTGTTTGTCTATGCCGTCGCATTGCCACTGGGCGTTATCGCCGCCGCGCGGTCCCGGACATGGATCGACTATACCTCGGCCTTCGTGGGGTATCTGGGGCTGGCAACGCCGAACTTTTTGCTGGCGCTGATCCTGTTCTATTATGGCCACCAGTATTTCAACCTGCCCATCGGGGGCTTGATGGATCCGAGTTTCGAAGGCCAGCCGATGAGTTGGGAGAAACTGAAATCCATCCTCGTCCACCTGATCGTACCGACCTTCGTCATCGGCACTTCAGGCGCATCGGCGATGATGCAGCGTCTGCGCGCGAATATGCTGGACGAACTCGGCAAGCCCTATGTGGAAACTGCCATCGCGAAGGGCATGGCCCCGTCACGGATGCTGACCAAGTATCCGCTGCGGGTGGCCTTCAACCCCTTTGTTGCCGATATCGGCAACCTGCTGCCGTCGATGGTGTCCGGCTCGGTTCTGGTATCGGTCGTCCTGGGTCTGCAAACCATCGGCCCCACACTGCTGACTGCTTTGAAGACGCAGGATCAGTTCCTGTCAGCGTTCATCCTGATGTTCGTCGCCCTGCTGACGCTGATCGGCACGATGATTTCGGATATCCTGCTGGTGATGCTGGATCCGCGCATTCGGTATGAGGGGCGCGAGGCATGACTGATCGTCCTGACAACCGCTATGTCGATGACGCGCCGTTTGATCCGCAGGCCTCGATTCAGCAGCTGGAACGCGCCGATCTGGATGCCCCCAACTGGGTTCTGGTCTGGCGCAAGTTCAAAACCCACAAGCTGGGCCTGATCTCGGGCATCTTCCTGCTGTTTTGCTATCTTATGCTGCCTTTTGCGGGGTTTGTTGCGCCTTACGGGCCAAATGACCGAAACGGAGAGCACCTGTACGCCCCACCACAATCGGTAAACTGGTTTCACGAGGGTGAGTTCATCGGCCCACATGTCTATCCGATCGTCGCCGAGGCGGATCTTGAAACCTTCCAATGGAAGTTCGTCCCCGACACGGAAGACCCACGCCCGATCCGGTTCTTCTGCGAAGGCTCTGAATACAAGCTGGCCGGTTTCATACCCTCGGATACGCACCTGTTCTGCCCGCCGGAGGGAACCACGCTGTTCCTGTGGGGATCCGACCGACTGGGCCGAGACATCTTCAGCCGTATTCTCTATGGCGCGCAGCTGTCTTTGACGGTGGGTCTGATCGGTATCTCGGTGTCCTTCTTTCTTGGCATCCTGTTCGGTTCGATGGCCGGCTATTTCGGCGGACGTATCGACTGGACCATCAACCGTGTCATCGAAATCCTGCGTTCGTTGCCGGAACTGCCGCTGTGGCTGGCTCTTTCTGCCGCCGTGCCTTCGAACTGGAGCCCGGTCGCGGTGTTCTTCATCATTTCGATCATTCTGGGCATCCTTGACTGGCCGGGTTTGGCGCGCTCGGTTCGCGCAAAATTCCTGTCTTTGCGGGAAGAGGAATATGTCCGGGCCGCCGAGATGATGGGGGCAAGTTCGGGCCGGGTGATCCGCAAGCACCTGCTGCCCAACTTCATGTCGCACCTGATTGCATCGGCCACATTGTCGATACCGGCCATGATCCTGGGGGAAACGGCGCTCAGCTTTCTTGGCCTCGGCCTGCGGGCACCCGCAGTCAGTTGGGGCGTGATGCTAAATGACGCGCAGAACCTCGCCTCGATCGAGATCTATCCCTGGACGGCAATCCCGATGCTGCCGATCATTGTCGTGGTCTTGGCGTTCAACTTCCTTGGTGACGGGCTGCGCGACAGTCTCGACCCCTATCAGCAATGAGTCTTCTGGCCACTCTTCCCGCTGCTGACAGCTATCACAGGGTCGGCGCCGGTATTCTGCCAAGCGCCTTCGCCGTTTCCGAACTGGCCACCGCCAGTTTTGCAGCCGTGGGGCGGGAAATGGCCCGGCTGATCCAGGCGCTCAACCTGTCCACGAAGGCACCCGAAGTCTCGATCGATCATCGGCTGGCATCTCTGTGGTTCGGCTATTCCTTCAAACCGGATGGTTGGGAAATGCCCAGTTTGTGGGATGCGGTTGCGGGCGATTACAAAGCCGCTGATGGATGGATCAGGCTGCACACAAACCTGCCCCGCCATCGCTCTGCCGCGTTGAAAGTCCTTGGCACCCGGCCAGAGCGTGAAGCCGTGGCAAAAGCCGTAAGGTCTTGGGCAATATCGGATCTGGAAACCGCGGTTGTTGCCGAAGGTGGGGTGGCCGCTGCCATGCGCAGCCGGGCGGAATGGCTTGATCACCCGCAAGGCCGCGCCGTGTCGCGCGACCCTTTGATCGGATGGCAGGGACCGCGCTATGTCAATCTGCGCGACAGACCTCGGGCCACCGCTGATCGGCCTCTGGCTGGGTTACGGGTGCTGGATCTGACGCGCGTTCTGGCCGGCCCGGTTTCTACGCGAACGCTTGCAGGGTTCGGCGCCGAGGTCTTGCGCATCGACCCGCCTGGCTGGGATGAACCGGGGGTGATCCCCGACATATCGCTGGGAAAGCGCTGCGCCTATCTTGACCTGAAATCCGAAACCGGCCTTGAACGATTGCATGGGTTGCTGGCTCAGGCAGATGTGTTCGTGCACGGGTATCGGCCCGGCGCGCTGGATGCACTGGGTCTGACCCGGGCCAAACGTGACGAGCTGGCTCCGAACCGGATCGAAGTCACGCTGGATGCCTATGGCTGGCAAGGTCCATGGTCGACCCGGCGCGGGTTTGACAGCCTTGTCCAGATGAGCGCGGGTATCGCCCATGCCGGGATGGGGTGGGCGAACGCGGACAAGCCGACCCCGTTGCCGGTTCAGGCTCTGGACCACGCGACCGGCTATCTGATGGCGGCTTCCATCCTGTCCGCACTGGCCGAGGCCGCATCAGGCAATTCCATCATGCACGCGCATCTCTCTCTGGCGCGTACCGCCGAACTTTTGGCCGTGCTCGGCAAAGACGACGCGGAATCCGCGCCCATCAGCCCGGCAACAACAGATTACGACACGGCGACAGAGGCGTCCGGTTGGGGGCCGGGCCATCGCCTCAACCCAGCGCTGAGGGTCGGCGAAACGACGATGCGCTGGGATTTGCCTTCGTCGAAACTGGGCACTTCGGACCCTGTCTGGCCGCTCGACGCCAACTGACCACCCGGTGCGCAGCCGCGCCGCTATCGATCATCGCCCCCAGGGCCGATATCGTCCAGGTAATCCTCGTCGATCGCTGCCTGCACCGCGCCTGTTACCGCCTCACGCTGTTTCGGCGTCAGGTCATCGGCCTCTTTGCCATCTGCCAACCTCACCGTGACTTCGCGATGCGCGAATTTGATGCCTTCCCGCGCGAACAATTCGCGAATATCCTGATAGACCTTCTTGCGCACCAGCCACTGATCGCCCGGTTTGGTCATGAACTTGACCCGGATGATCATCGCTGAATCCTGCATTTCGATCACGCCCTGGGACTTCAGCGGCTGTATGAAGTTTTCGCCGATCACAGGATCGCTCAGCAACTCCTGCCCCAGCTTCTTGATCAGCTTTCGCACCTTTTCCACGTCAGTGTCATAAGTCACGCGCAGCGGAAGTTTCATGATCACCCAATCACGGGAATAGTTCGTCAGAACCTTGATTTCGCCAAAGGGAATCGTGTTCAGCGCGCCAAGATGGTGACGCAGCTGGAAGGACCGGACCGAGATTTTCTCGACCGTTCCCTTGACGTCTCCGATATCGATGTACTCACCCTTCCGAAAGGCATCATCCATCAGGAAAAACGCCCCTGAAAAGACGTCTCGCACCAGTGTTTGCGATCCGAAACCGACAGCCAGACCAACCACACCGGCACCGGCAAACAGCGGGCTGACATTGATACCAAGTTCCATGAGAACGATCAGCATGATCGTCACGACCACAACGGCCAGAATTGCGCCGCGGAACAATGGCAGCAGCGTCGCCAGCCGGCTTTGCCCGCCTTCCCCGCCCTCATCGCCCAGTTCGGCCTCGGTGCCATCATCAACTTCTTCCGCTATCTTGCTGTCGATCCATATGCGAAAGAAATGGAACAGAATATAGCCGATGAAGATGATGACCATTACATCCAGCACGCGTGCAACCGGCAGGTCCTCGCTCCAGTCCGCATCGGGATACCAAATCACCACAAGGGCATAGGCACCGATCACAAAGGCCAGAATTCCGGCCACCCGGCGCGCCAGATCCTCGTAGGTCAGAAGATATTGTTTGCGCTGTTCTGCCTCGGGCGTTTCCAGGGGCTCGGCATCCGCTTCGGCAGCGGCGGTTTCTTCGTTTATCTCGTTGATCTTGCGTGAACGGTCAAAATACCGCTCCAGCACGTAGTTCATCGCGCCATAGGCGATAACAACGGACATGAAGATCATATAGCTGCTTGCGATCAGCGGCAGCGGCGTTGGGTTCTCCAGTGCAAGATCAACCGCCAGACGGAACCAGCTGAACACGACATAGACGATCAGTGCGGGCGCCCAGCCGAAGGATACGAACCGCAACAACCACGAGACCTGATCCGGTGCTCTTCCGCCCCGGATCGCATTTGAAATGGCCCGGGCATTGAACAGGATCATCAGAATATTGCCGAAAGCGCCCACCATTGTCAGGCAGCCATAGACCATGGCGTAGACGTTGTAGTTCAGCCCGAAATCCGCAACCCAGGTCGAAAACAGAACAACCGTGATGTCATAGGTCGCGAGCGCCGAAGCCCAAAGATACAGCCGCTTGGCGTCCCGGTCCGAGAACGGTGGCAGCCGGTATTGACTCAGGTAAGGTGACAAAACCATCCGCCACAGATCGGACACCGTGCGTGACAGGAAGAACGCCGTGAAGATCGCCGTGACCGTGAACTGGATCGAGATATCGTCCGCTTCACCAAAAAACAGGTATCCGACGATCAGGGCCATGAGCATGGCAAATATCGTCGCTCCGATCCCCATCAGGAACCGGAACAGAAGGAAGGGCATCTTTTCTCGGTAGCCCTGCGGTTCATCCTTGATCCGCGCCACGACCCAGCGACGCGCGATGCGTTTCCCGTATATCTCGATTGACAGCCAGCGACCCAACAACAGGAACAGAATGTTCCAGCCCAGAACTTCCACATAGGTCTGAATGCGACCGTCCGGACTGGTCTGGCGCAGGATATACTTCACTTCGAACACCGAATACGGCAGCGCCTCAAGCCGCGATTGCATGGACTCACGGAATTTCGAGAACCGCTCCTGCGCCTTCATCAGCTGCGATCCCTCACCCATGGGATTGTTCGAATCGCCCGCCGCACCGTTCGTGCCCGCATTCGTGCCGCCTGCCGTTGTTACAACCTGCCCAGCGCTGTCGATGACGATCACACTGGCCCCGGCTTCGCTGGCGGCGCGAATTGCGGCAGCCAGGTCGCTTTCCTGCGAGGACGCAGACGCACTGTCCGCGTTATATCCCGGAATCAAGGATGTTTGCGCTGAAACGCTGATCGGAAACGCCAGTACAAAAGCCCACAAAGCCAGAAGTGTTGCGGCCAAAAAGGTATGTTTCATAGGGTTTTGCATCCAGTTTTTCCGATAGCGGTCAGATTACAGAAGGGTTTCAGGCAGTTCAAACACTCGGGCGCGCCCTGCTCAATATCGTGTTCGGGCGTGTTCTTGGCGCACTGCCGGATTCCGGATGTTTTCAATCTGGCCAAAATTGAATATGAACGGGATCTGAAGGCCCTGCCTCTTTGCCAGTTCACCGGTTCTTTTGCGATCCCTCTCAAGCCTTGGTGCGACATGACGCGAAACCGTCAATATGCTGTTGCCAAATCGCAATGCTTGGAACATTTGCGGAAGAGCAATTCCTCCTTTGGCAAGCGTGACGGGGATATATACAGTAACGCTTGCAAACGCGCGGATTTCGAACCGGGATCAAGAAGACAGGCAACACTATGAGCCTAGGCAAAACCAATTCCAAACCGGGCCGCGCACCGCGTATCCTGTTTTACAGTCACGACACGTTCGGGCTGGGCCATCTTCGCCGGTCTCGGGCTTTGGCGGCCGCGATCACGCAGGCGGACCAAAGCGCGTCCGCGCTGATCCTGACGGGATCACCCGTGGCCGGACGGTTTACCTTTCCCCGTCGCGTTGACCACGTGCGCCTGCCCGGTGTCACCAAACGCGCAGACGGGTCTTATGCTGCACGCACGATCGGAATGGGCATCGAAGAAGTGACCGAGTTGCGGTCGGGTCTTATTCAAACCGCCGTTCAGCAGTTCGACCCTGATGTGCTGATCGTCGACAAGGAACCGACGGGGTTCCGGGGTGAGCTGCTGCCGACACTGAACCACCTGCAAAAGACCCGCGGAACCAAAATGGTGCTTGGGTTGCGCGATGTTCTGGATGAACCCGAAGTCCTGGCCGCCGAGTGGGCGCGCAAGGAAGCCGTTGAAGCCACCGAACGGTTTTATCACGAAATCTGGGTTTACGGCTTGCAATCGATTTATGACCCGACGCAGGGGTTGCCGCTGAGCGCTTCGGCGCAGTCCCGCATCCACTGGACGGGATATCTGCGCCGCGATCTTGGTCCGGTTGGCGAGCCTCCGCAACAACCCTATATCCTGATCACGCCCGGCGGTGGCGGCGACGGCAAGGCGATGGTCAACCTCGTCCTGTCTGCCTATGAAAAAGATCCAAACCTGTCGCCGCGCGCGGTTTTGGTCTATGGCCCCTTCCTGTCCGGTGAGTTGCGCGAAGATTTCGAAACCCGCGTTGCCGCGTTGAACGGCCGCGTCACCGCCGTTGGGTTCGAATCCCAGATCGAAACGCTGTTTGCAGGGGCCGAAGGCGTCGTCTGCATGGGCGGCTACAACACGTTCTGCGAGGTTCTTTCCTTTGACAAACGCGCTGTCATCGTCCCGCGCACCACGCCCCGCCTGGAACAGTGGATACGGGCCTCACGCGCAGAAGGGCTGGGCCTTGTCCGAATGCTGGATGAAAACCGGGATGGCCTGACGCCGGACGCGATGATCCGCGCCATTCGGGAATTGCCGCACCAGTCCCTGCCGTCGCAGGCGATACAAAGCGGATTGCTGGACGGGCTGGACTATGTCACCGACCGCATCGAGAGCCTGCTGACCTGGGAACAGGAACGAGCCACCGGATGACCTCAGATTCTCCTCGATTGGCGGTTGTGGTCAAAGGTTGGCCACGACTGTCCGAAACGTTCATTGCGCAGGAACTTGTCGCCTTGCAGGATGCCGGGCATCGCTTTGACATCTGGTCTTTGCGGCACCCGACCGATACGAAACGCCACCCTCTGCATGACCGGTTCGCAGGGCAGGTCCGATACCTGCCCGAGTATCTTCATGACGAACCCAAACGGGTCTGGGCGGCACGGGGCCTGGCCCAAACGCTTCCCGGTTACGACAGGGCCTATCGGATCTGGCGTCAGGACTTGAAGCGCGATGCGACACCCAATCGCATCCGCCGGTTTGGGCAAGCCTGCGTTCTGGCCGCGGAATTACCTGCCCGGACACAAGGGTTGTACGCTCATTTCATGCACACGCCGTCGTCCGTTGCCCGTTACGCCGCCATCATTCGCGGATTGCCGTGGAGTTTTTCGGCTCATGCCAAGGATATCTGGACGTCGCCGGATTGGGAAAAACGTGAAAAGCTGCAAGCCGCATCCTACGGGGCCACGTTTGGCGCCACCTGCACAGCCATCGGAGCCGAGCATCTGCGCAGCCTGGCCGATGACCCCAAGCGCGTGGACCTGATCTATCACGGTTTGGACCTGTCTCGCTTTCCCAAGCCTCCGACGCGAAAGCTGCGTGCTGTGGACGGTCCTTTACACATGATTTCCGTCGGGCGGCTGGTCGAAAAGAAAGGCTTTGATCGTCTGATCGCGGCTTTTGCATTGCTGCCCGATGACCTGAACTGGCACTGGACCCATATCGGCGGCGGCGCGTTGGGTGACGCTTTGCGGGCACAGGCGAACGCAGCCGGCATTGCAAACCGGATCACCTGGAAAGGGGCTTGCGACCAGCCCGAGGTCATCGCAGCAATGCGTGATGCCGACCTGTTCGTTCTGCCCAGCCGCATCGCGAAGGACGGAGACCGCGACGGGTTGCCGAATGTGCTGATGGAGGCCGCGTCTCAGCTGTTGCCAATCCTGTCGACACCGGTCTCGGCGATCCCCGAGTTTATCGAAACCGGAACACATGGGGTTTTGTCCGATGACGACCCATCTGCACTTGCAGAAGCCGTGGAAGGTTTGTCAGCCAATCCGCAGCAAGCGTCACAGATGGCGCATGCGGCCTATGATCGCCTGATCGCCGAGTTCCAGATGGCCCCTGGCATCGCACGGCTGTCTGATCGCCTCAATTCCATGTGCATGGAAAACGCGTAATGGCGCGGGTCGCGTTTTATGCCCCGATGAAATCTCCTGACAGCCCGAATCCTTCGGGCGACCGTGAAATGGCCCGGAACCTGATGCAAGCGATGACGGCTGAGGGTGATACGGTCGATCTGGCGTCCGACCTGCGCATCTATGACAAAAGCGGCGACAAAGACCTGCAACATGCCCTGAGGTGCGCGGCTGAAGCTGAAGCGAAAAGACTTGTCTCTGACATGCCTTCAGATACCGGTCTGTGGGTGACCTACCACAATTATTACAAGGCACCTGACTTGCTGGGCCCTGGGGTTTGCAAGGCGCGTGGCATTCCCTATGTGCAACTGGAAAGCACCCGCGCATCCAGCCGGTTAAGCGGGCCGTGGGCTGAGTTCGCCAAGGCAGCGCATCAGGCCTGCGATGCAGCGGATGTGATCTTTTATCATACGGCCAATGACCTGATCACGTTGCAGCGGGATTGCTTTGGCGATCAGGCTTTGGTCGAATTGCCTCCGTTCCTGCCCATCTCGGAACTGCCTCCGGCTGCCACTGGTGGCGCACCCATGCTGACCGTCGGCATGATGCGGCATGGGGACAAGCTAGCGTCCTATCAGATATTGTCCGAGGCTCTGGCGCATTTGACCGGAGACTGGCACCTGAACATCGCAGGAGACGGCCCAGCGCGCAGTCAGGTTGAGGCACTGATGGCGCCGTTCGGACAGCGGGTGCGTTTTCTGGGTCAGCTTGACCGGGAAGACCTGCAACGCGTCTATCAACAATCATCTCTGCTTGCATGGCCCGGAGTGAATGAGGCTTACGGCATGATTTACCTCGAGGCGCAGGCTGCGGGGTTGCCTGTCGTCGCGCAAGATCGGCCCGGCGTACGCGATGTTCTGTCCCCGGCGGCCTATCCATCCGTCGAAAGCGGTGCTCGGGGATTTGCGGATGGCATGCAGGCCCTTATTGCGGATTCCATGCTGCGCCACACCCTGGGCGCTGCGGCACGCTACTACGTGGCAGAGCGCCACCTGATGCCACAGGCAACCGAGCGCTTGTGGGCAACCCTCCGCCCCCTGCTGAAGGACGTATCATGACCCGGCTTGCACTGCTCCGCCACGGGCACACGCATTGGAACCGCGCGGGACGGATCCAGGGGCGCAGCGACATACCGCTGGACGATGACGCCCGAGCCGAACTGGCGGGCTATGAATTGCCGCCTGACTGGGCCAAAGCTGACATCTGGTCCAGCCCCCTGCACCGCGCCAGTGAGACGGCGCAAATTGTGACCGGTCGCGACCCGAACACCGCGGAGGCGTTGACCGAGATGAACTGGGGCGATTGGGAAGGTCTGCGCGGGGTCGACCTGATCGCGGACACATCCAGCGGATATCGTCATATCGAGCATTGGGGCTGGGATTTCCGCCCACCAAACGGGGAAAACCCGGCCGAGGTTCGGGACAGGCTTCGCCCGTGGCTGTCCGCGCTGCGGCAGGATACGGTCGCGGTCTGCCATATCGGTATCATGCGGGTCATTCTAGCTTGGGCATGGGGTTGGAATTTTGAAGGACCTGCCCCCTTTAAGATCAAACGCAATCGGCTGTATATCGTCGACATGAATACCATGACCGCCGACGCCGACCCCGTTCGCCTGATCAAACGCGAGGCCCCGCAATGAAGGTGATGATCATTGTCACGCACCTGTTGGGCACCGGGCATCTCAGCCGGGCGCTGACATTGGGGCGGGCCTTTCGGGATGATGGCCACGACGTCATGGTCGTAACGGGTGGCATGCCCGCGCCGCAATTGGACAGCACGGGCATGACCCTGTTCGGCTTGCCGCCGCTCAGGTCAGACGGAACCAATTTCACCCGTTTGCTGACCGAAAGCGGCGACGAGGCTGACGCGGCCTATCACGCCACGCGCGAGGCCGCCCTGGTGCAGGCGGTGAACAGCTTCCTGCCGCAGATCCTGATCACCGAGCTTTACCCCTTTGGTCGCCGATCACTGTCGGCCGAGTTCGATGCCGCCCTGACTGCGGCGAGCGCGTTACCTGAGCGTCCCGTCATTCTCGGATCGATCCGAGACATTCTGACTCCGCCCTCCAAGCCCGCCAAGGCCGAGCGTGCGGATGAAATCGTGTCCCGGTATTATGACGGCATTCTGGTTCATTCGACCGAAAGCGTTACGCCCCTGTCGGTCAGTTGGCCGGTGTCGGACCGATTGGCCAAGCGACTTCACTACACCGGCTTTGTGGCGCCTGCCTTGCCCCACCCTCACCCCGACGCGGCGGGTCAGGATGAAATCCTGGTCAGCGCTGGCGGCGGATCCGTCGGGCAACCGATCTTTCGCGCGGCCATCGAGGCCGCCCGAAAGATGCCCAACAGGCGCTGGCGCCTGCTGGTTGGTGGAACGGATGCAAAGGCACGGATCGCGGAATTGTCCCGGATGGCCGAAGGTGCTTCGGTTGTTCTGGAACCTGTGCGGCCGGATTTTCGCCAGATGCTGCCCCTTGCAGCGGCGTCGGTCAGCATGTGCGGCTACAACACTGCCATGGATATCCTTCAAAGTGGTACCGCCGCCGTGTTTGTGCCTTTCGACGACGGCAAAGAGGTGGAACAAGGGCTGCGCGGGCAGAGCCTGTCCGATCTGCCCGCAATCGAAGTTCTGGAAAGCAGAGCGTTGAGCGGGGCGACATTGGCTCGGGCGGTTGAGCGTGTCGTGGCCGACGGCCCCCGTGTACAACAGGATTTCGGTTTTGACGGGGCCATCCAATCCGTCCACATCGCCAAGCGCCTGCTGGAGCAGCGCACATGAACCCCGACTGGCGCCCTCTTGACGTCGAGTTGAACCATTGGCGTGCCGAAAGCTTGCCCTTGCCTTTGTGGTGGCGCGATGATGATGCCATTGCGCCAACACCGCAATTGGACCGCCTTTCCGAGTTGGCCGACAAACTGGGCCTGCCCGTGCATCTGGCCGTCATTCCGCGCGACGCGACGCCCGCGCTGGCGGAATACGTCGCCGCGCGCGCGTCTCTTGTTCCGGTCGTGCACGGGTGGGCGCATACAAACCATGCGCCCCGCGGCGAGAAGAAGGCCGAGTTTCGGCTCGACCGTCCGCTGGACGTGATGGTGGCGGATGCGCAGGCCGGGATGGCGCGTCTTCGGTCCCTGTTTGGTGACAATATGCGACAGATGTTCGTGCCCCCCTGGAATCGCATTGCACCCGAGATGGCCAAACAGTTGCCAAAGCTGGGATACCGCTTCCTGTCCACCGCAACGCCCCGCAAATCACGTCTGGCCGCACCGGGGCTTGAGCAGATCAACACCCACCTCGATCCGATCGACTGGCGCGGGTCGCGTGGCTTGATCTCAGCCGACGCCCTGATCGCGCAGACTGCTGGTCTTCTGCGAGACCGACGCGAAGGCCGTTCAGACAACACCGAGCCCTTCGGCATATTGACCCATCATCTGGTCCATGATCAGGACATCTGGACCTTTACCGAGGCCCTGCTGCGCAAATTGCTGAGCGGGCCCGCCACAGCCTGGGTCGCGCCAGAGAACGAATGAGGACATCACCATGAGCCGATTGGATTCCATGCTGCGCCGACTGACGGCCCAACGCGACGGATTGAACTGGGCAGCCGAGCGGATCAGCGGCCAGCCGGGGGATGTGCTGGATATGGGCCTGGGCAATGGCCGCACCTATGACCACCTGCGTGAAATCCTGCCAGAGCGCCGGATCTGGGTGATGGACCGGGTCCTGCAATGCCATCCGGACAGCACCCCCCCGGCCGAGGATTTCCTGCAAGGTGAGGCCGAACCGATGCTGCTCAGACTGGCGGCCGACGGGCATAGGATCGCGCTGGCGCACTACGATTTCGGACGCGGCATCAAGCACGAGGACGTCGCCGAAGCAGAGCGTCTCAGCCCGCTGATCGCGAAAGTCATGCAGCCCGGAGGGTTGTTGATTTCAGGTCAGCCCCTGGTCGGCTTTGCCCAGATCCAGGGACCCAAGACAATCGCCCCGGACCGTTACCTGTTCTACACGGCC
Source organism: Ruegeria sp. BHSA118 (assembly GCF_059613405.1). Classification (NCBI taxonomy): domain Bacteria; kingdom Pseudomonadati; phylum Pseudomonadota; class Alphaproteobacteria; order Rhodobacterales; family Roseobacteraceae; genus Ruegeria; species Ruegeria sp. BHSA118. The sequence continues at coordinate 10,184 of NZ_JBXWSM010000069.1, read as the reverse complement.
TGATCACGCCACGCGTCGACCGCGCACCCAGACCGAACTCGGGACGGGTACACCCGCGCGCATCCGGAAACGGATGACATCGGCGCGGGCGTCGGCGCGCAACTCGCCCCGCTCCTCCAACCCTGCTGCCCGAGCCGGGGCCAGCGTTACCGTCTTCATCCCCCGCGCCATGTCGCCCCAGATCTCGCCCAGCCTAACCGCCGAAAGCAACAAGGCCGACGGCACATAATCCGAAGACAGGATGTCCAGATACCCAAGCCGGGCCAGCTCGTGGGCAGCAACATTGCCTGAATGCGACCCCCCGCGAATTATGTTCGGCGCGCCCATCATGACAAGAATGTCGTTCTTGTGGCAGGCGCGTGCCGCTTCGACGGTTGTGGGGAATTCGGCCAGACGGATGCCGTGACCTGCGGACACTTTCACCTGATCTTCAGTCGTGTCGTCATGGCTGGCCAATACTGCTCCGAAACGGCCGGCAGCTTTGACAGCTTCGACCTCGTGCAGTGCGCCATTGCGATCTCGAAGCCCTTTCAATTGCGCCACGTGCTGAAGGAACGTGTCATCGTCCATGGCATATTTGCCCTTCAGATAGGTCTCCAGCTTGCCCATATCGCGAAACTGACGCCGACCGGGTGTGTGATCCATTATGGACACAATGCCAACCCTGTCTTCCGGTCCAAATTCGCTCAGCTCTTCAACCAGAGTTTCCGAACACACCTCGGCCCGCAAGTGCAGAAAGTGGCTGATCTTGAGCGCATCCTGTTCGCGCAGATCCCACAACTCCTGCGACAGGCCGCGGGCGTATTTCCCATACCGGCGCGCGCCCGACGGGATCGATCCAACCCGCATGGCATCGAACACAGTCGTGATCCCGGCGCTGGCCAATTCGGCATCATGCGCAAGAATTGCGGCGGCATGGGGCCAGTTCACCTGTGGGCGCGGTTGAATGTGACGTTCAAGGTTGTCCGTGTGCAACTCGACAAGGCCGGGGCTGACATAATCGCCCCCGCAATCTATCGCGCCCGCGGGAACCCCGTTTCCGGTGTCGATTTCAGCGATGGTCTCACCCACAATCCGAACACTGCCGGTTACGGTTTCATTCGGCAATACAAGCGTGGCATTGGCAAGGATCAAGTCTTCTGTCATCTGAACTTCACGCTTGTTGAGACCGAGGAAGGCCACGCAAAAGGAGGCCGATATGACATTCACGCGATACGCGATCTATTTTGCGCCGCCCGCGGGAAAGGAATGGGCGAAATTTGCAACCAGCTGGCTGGGTTGGGACATCGAGGCGGGAAAGCCGGTTGCCCATCCGATTGTCGAAGGCATCGACGTTGCCGCTGTCACGGAAGTACCGCGCAAGTACGGGCTGCACGCGACACTGAAGCCACCGTTCAGACTGCGCGATGGCAAAACGTTTGAAGCCCTGCAAGAGGCTTGCAGCTCGCTCGCCTCCCGCCAACCTCCTGTGTCGATGGATGGCCTTGAGATCGCCCGGTTTGGGCGCTTTTTGGCCCTGCGTCCGCTGGGTGAGGCGCGGGCGCTGAATGCGCTTGCCGCGGCCTGTGTTCGGGAACTGGACAGTTTTCGCGCGCCTACCTCCGAGGCCGAACTGGCCCGCCGCCGCGCCGCCGGGTTGACCCCAGAGCAAGACGCCAACCTTGTTCAGTGGGGCTATCCTTACGTACTGGACGCGTTCCGCTTTCACATCACGCTGAGCGGCAAGCTGGACAAACCGACCCTGAGAGCAACTGGGAACGCGCTGCAAACCCATCTGGTCCCACTGCTGCCCCAGCCCTTCCAGATCACGGATCTGGCCCTTATGGGCGAGGCTGAGGACGGGCGCTTCCACCTTATCCATCGCTATGGGCTTTCCGGTTGAAGGTGCGACAGAATTTCGGCAACCGTATCTTCCATCGCACCGGAGTTGTCGATTTCCAAGACCTGGTTCAAACCTTTGGGCAAAGACGTTTGGGCCCGGTCCAGACGCCGCGTCTGTTCCGCCTTGCCTTCCCGCCCTCTTAAGGACAGGCGTTCGGACAGAACCTCAGGCTTTGCCGTCAGGGATATCACGAGCAGATCACCAAACACCTCCTGCGCCTCAAGCAACACCGTTCGTGACAGGTTGACCAGAACGGCCTCGGCCACCTGCCGCTGCCGCGTGATCGTCTTCGGCACACCGTAATACAGCCCATGCGCTTGCCAACTCAGCGCAAACGCGCCATCCCGTTCCATCCGCTGAAATGTATCGACCGAAACCCGGTCGAAATCTTCGCCGTCTTCGCCTTCGGGGCGGGTAATCACCCGCCGCAGCCTCTGAACACCCGACGCCTGCGCCACCAACGCGTTCATTACGCTGTCCTTTCCGACTCCCGAAGGACCCACGACCGCTATGACCGGAGCAAGCGTCATGCAGCCATCCCCGGCGTGAAGTCCGAGACATCGACCTCGCGGTCGCAGACCCGTTCGCGCGCGTCGAGATCATGAAAAATCCCGACAATCGTCACGCCCTTGTTCTTGGCCTCTTCGATCAGGGACAAAACGGTTTCCCGGTTCTGCGCATCCAGGCTTGCGGTCGGTTCATCCAACAGCATTGCCGGATATTCATGCGCAAAGCCCCGCGCAATGTTCACTCTCTGCTTTTCGCCGCCCGAGAAGGTCGTCGGGCTGAGGGTCCACAGACGTTCGGGAATATTCAGCCGTTTCAGCAACCCGGCTGCCTTGTCCATTGCCACTTGCCTGTCACAGCCCACGGCCAACAGCGGCTCTGCCACAACGTCCAGCGTCGACACCCGAGGCACGACCCGCAGGAACTGGCTGACATGGCCCAACGTGTCACGACGCAGCAAAAGGATCTGCCGCGGTTCAGCCCGGGCCACGTCCAACCCTGCGACCAGCACCTGACCAGAAGCCGCCAGATAGTTGCCGTAGATCACCCGCATCAGCGTGGACTTGCCTGCACCCGACGGCCCGGTCAGGGCGACGCACTCACCCGGTTCCACTTTCAGAGACGCGCCTTTCACCACCGGGATCGTGGCGCCGCCCTGATTGTGCAGGGTGAAGCTTTTGCTGACATCAACAAGTTCAATCATCGCTTCATCTTTCCCCAAAGCCTCAAACCTGCAAAACGCTGGATACTAGTAATTGTGTATAGGCATGTTGCGGGTCGTCCAGCACCTGATCCGTCAGCCCGGCCTCGACCACGCGACCGCTTTTCATCACCATCAACCGATCCGCCAGCAGACGCACCACGGCAAGATCATGGGTGACGATGATCGCGCTCAACCTCATCTCACGCACAAGTCCGCGCAACAAATCCAGTAAACGCGCCTGTACCGACACATCCAGACCACCGGTCGGTTCGTCCATGAACACCAGCCGAGGACCTGTCACCAGATTGCGCGCGATCTGCAAACGCTGCTGCATCCCGCCCGAAAACGCGCCGGGGCGGTCATCGACGCGGCTCTCGTCAATTTCGACCCGGCCCAGCCAGTCAATGGCCTTACCCCGAATGCTGCCATAGTGGCGTCCGCCGACGGCCATCAACCGCTCGCCAATGTTGCCTCCGGCGCTGACAGACATCCGCAACCCGTCGCGCGCATGTTGATGGACAAAGGCCCAATCGGTGCGGCTCAGCATCCGGCGCTCTGGTTCGGACATTGTGACCGTATCGACCGGGCCGTCTGCACGGGTATCAAAGATCACCTGCCCGGCATCCGGCTTCAGAAGGCCGGCCATACAGTTGAGCAAGGTCGACTTGCCCGACCCACTTTCACCAACGATCCCCATCACTTCTCCGGGGAAGAGATCAAAATTCACATCCGCACATCCGATCCAGCGGCCATAGCTTTTTTCAATGCCTTTGACTTGCAATAGAGGGGTCATTGCGCGTTCCCTTCGGCCAATCGACCTGCATGCCCCGCCTCTCGGCGTGACCGGCAGTAATCCGTGTCAGAACAGACAAACATCCGGTTGCCCGCGTCATCCGTGATGACCTCGTCCAGATAGCTGTCTTCGGCCCCGCACAGGTCGCAGGGATGATCGGCCTTGGTGGCCTCGAACGGGTAGTCCTCGAAATCGAGGCTCACGACTTTGGTATGCGGAGGTACCGCGTAAATCCGCTGCTCGCGCCCGGCGCCAAACAGCTGGATCGCGTCCATCTCAAGCTTTGGATTGTCGAATTTCGGAATTGGGGACGGGTCCATGACATAACGTCCAGACACGTGCACTGGATAGGCATAAGCGGTCGAAATCGCCCCGTGCTGGCTGATATCCTCGTACAGTTTCACATGCATCAACCCGTATTCCTCAAGACTGTGCATCTTGCGCGTCTCTGTCTCGCGCGGTTCCAGAAAGCGCAGAGGTTCCGGGATCGGCACCTGATAAACGATGATCTGGTCTTCGCGCAGTATTGCTTCGGGGATGCGGTGGCGGGTCTGAATGATTGTGGCTTTTTCCGTCTTTTCCGTGGTGGCGACCCCTGCGGTGTTTTCAAAGAACTTGCGGATGGATACGGCGTTGGTCGTGTCGTCTGCGCCCTGATCGATCACCTTGAACGTATCCTCGGGCGTCAACGTCGCGGCTGAAACCTGTACGCCCCCGGTACCCCAGCCATAGGGCATCGGCATCTCGCGGCTGGCAAACGGCACCTGGTACCCCGGTATGGCCAGGCCCTTGAGGATCGCCCGGCGGATCATCCGCTTGGTTTGTTCGTCCAGATAGGCGAAATTGTACGCGCTCATAAGCAGCCTCTTTCTGCAAGAGCGCGTTCAAGCACGTGCGGCGCGGTGAAGTGGATCCCATCCATGCCCACCGCACGCGCGCCTTCGACATTGTGCAGCCCGTCATCGATGAAAATGCAGTTCTCGGGTGAAAGCCCGGCCCGCTTGCACAACAGATGGAAAATCTCTGGCTGAGGCTTCAAAAGCTTCTCCTGCCCCGACACGACGGTAACACCAAACACTTCGCCCAATTCAGGATGTGCCCCCACGCCGACAGGCCAGGTTTCCGCTGACCAATTGGTGATCGCGTGAACCGGAGTGCCCTGCTCTTTCAAACGATAGAGCACCTGCCAGGTCCCCTCGATCTTTTGCGGAACGGTTCTGGCATAACGTTCAACGTAAACACTGAGGCGCTGCCGATCTTCCGCATTTTCCAGTTCAGCGGCCAGATCGGCGAACATCTCTCCTCCATCGGCCCGCAGGTTGCGTTCGGGGAAATTGATCCGTGTCAGGAACTCTGCCACCGCCTCGTGGCTGCCCATTTCCTCCAGCCATGCCAGATGCGGATCCCACTTGATCAGCACATTTCCGATATCAAAAATGACGGCTTTCATTCCACGGCCTCCTCTGACATGCGCTCTTGGGCCTTTCGGCGCAGTTTGCGAACCAGTTCCAGCTCGGACTGGAAATCGACGTAATGCGGCAGCTTGATATGTTCGAGAAAGCCGGTGGCCTGAATGTTGTCCGCATGGCTCAGGACAAATTCTTCATCCTGCGCGGGCGCGCCCATGTTGTCTTCACCCAACTCTTCCCACCGCAAGGCCCTATCGACCAGCGCCATCGCGATGGATTTTCGTTCAGACTGGCCAAAGACCAGCCCATAGCCCCGCGTGAACTGCGGCGGTTCCGTTTTCGAACCGGTGAACTGGTTCACCGTTTCACATTCGGTCAGCTCGACCTCGCCGATGTCGATGGCAAAGCCCAGCTCGGGGATGTCCAGCTCAACCACGACCTTGCCGACACGCAATTCTCCGACAAAGGCGTGGTTACGGGCGTAACCGCGCTGGGTCGAATAAGCCATGCCCAGCACAAATCCCTCATCCCCACGGGTCAGCGACTGAAGGCGCACCGGGCGGGTGGACGGGAACTCCATCGGTTCACGGGTCAGATCGCCCGGAACGTCATTGCAGGCCGGTTCATCCTGGATGATACCCTCACCCTTCAGGAATTCGGTAATATGTGGCGTCGGTTCCAGCCGCACAGGGCCTTCAGGCGCCTTTGGAACTTCGCCCTCGGCCGCCAGCTTGAAATTCAGCAATCGATGGGTGTAGTCGAAGGTTGGCCCCAGAACCTGACCACCGGGAGCATCTTTGAACGTGGCCGAAATCCGGCGATCACAGGCCATGTCGCCGGTTTTGACGGGGTTTGAATAGCCGAAACGAGGCAGGGTCGTGCGGTAAGCGCGGACGAGGAAAATCGCCTCGATCAGATCGCCGCGCGCCTGTTTGATCGCCAGCGCAGCAAGGTCGGGATCGTATAACGACCCTTCGGCCATGACCCGGTTCACCGCAAGACTCAACTGTTCACGGATCTGCGCGAGGCTCAGTTCCGCGACATCTGTCGCACCGCGGCGTTCTTCGGCAAGCCACGCATGGGCATTCTCGATGGCTTTTTCGCCCCCTTTGACAGCGACATACATGGCTTACCCCCTGGACCTGATTTGCGTGCTACGCGGCAGGGCCGCGACCGCCTCACCGCAGGTGAAGAAAAAATCACACCCCAAAGGGTAAAGCAGCGCATTGTTCTGAAGAGCCGGAACATCCGGCAGAGAAAGCCGTGCCGTGTCCCGGATGCCGGGGCCGCTCAGAACCGCTCCGTTCTGCTCCAGCCGCCTGCATTCCACAACAAGCGTCGCGGACCGGTCCGGGTATTCCGACGTCCCGATACGATAGGTGTTGAGCGGCCCCAACGCATCCCACGTGCCAAGGGCAAAATCAGCCTCTTCCGCCGCCACGATCGGTGCACCCGTGTGAAAGGTCAGCCATTCGCGCACCGCATCGGTGTCGGCTTCACCCGCCAGGTGAACTTTTGTCTCGGCGTCGCAAAGCGTCAGAAGCAGCGTGCCAGCCGCGACGGACAAGGGCGCAGGTGGTGTACAGCCAGCCAGGGTGCAGATTTCACCCGGACGCGCCATGACAGACATCGCCGCGCGGAATGCATGTGCCGCATCGACAGGTGCGTCTTGAAAGCCCCCCGAGAACCGCATTTGATCAGGCATCAGTCTTCCCCCCGAGCCAGCGTGAAAAACTCGACCTTGGTGGCTGCTGCCTTTGCGGCGCGCGCTGTTTTGATCGACTGCATTTGCAGCCTCAGCGGATCAAGCAGCCGTTCCTGTAAATCATCAGCAGCGGCCGTCTGCATCATCGCATCAATCAATGCCGCCGCTTCTGCCTTGGATTTCGACCTGCCCTGAACATATCCGTGACCGACCGTACCATCCTGCAACACGACCGAGCAGCGCGTAACGGTCATTTCACCCAGGTTGAACAAAGCGCCGGTTCCTCCGATGCGGCCACGCACCATGACGCCGCCCACTTCGGGCCTGCGCAACCATTCGAAACTCGGACAGTCCTGAAAGCCGTCCCACAGCGTCATCAGGGCGGCGTCCGGCGCGCGCGCCAGCAGACTCATCCATTCCTTCCGTGCCTTGATCCCGATTTCCGTTTGATTTGTCATCAAAGCCTCTTGGACAGGTTGTCTACATGAACTATACAACTAGACAAATGTTAACCGACAGGTTGTCAAAACGCAATCTGTGACCGTTTGAAGGTTTGGTGAAATGAGCAAAACGCCGATCTGGAAAAGTATTGCCCTGCGCCTGACCTCGGACATCGCCGAGGGGCGCTATCAAACCGGAGATCGCCTGCCGACCGAAGCCCAGCTGGCCTCCACCTATGGCGTCAACCGCCACACTGTGCGGCGCGCTTTGGCTGACATGTCTGATCAGGGTCTGGTTCACGCTCGGCGCGGTGCGGGCGTTTATGTTGCGGCACGGCCAACGGATTATCCGATCGGCAAAAGGGTGCGCTATCACAAGAACATCTCGGCCAGCGGCAAGATACCGGGCAAGAAAATCCTGGCTTTGACCACGCGCGTCGCCGATGAAGCCGAAGCCGAAGCTCTGGGCCTGAACAAGGGTGATCCAGTGCACGTCTATGACGGATTGTCCCTGGCGGACGGGCAGCCCATAGCCCTGTTTCAGAGCGTTTTCCCGGCGGAACGGTTTCCTGATATCTTGCAGGCGTTGACCGAAACCCAATCCGTCACCAAAGCGCTGCAAGCCTGCGGCATCAGGGATTACGTCCGCGTATCGACTCGCCTGACCGCGCGCGGGGCAACCGCGACGCAGGCGCTGCAACTTCGATTGTCTGAAGGTGCTCCTGTTCTCTTTTCGGTCGGCGTCAATGCCGACCCGGATGGACGGCCAGTCGAGTACGGCCGTACGGTTTTCGCGGGTGAGCGTGTAACGCTGACCCTGAACGAGGCATAAGCCAACAAGGGTTTTCAGCCGCCCACGGCCTCCGGGCCGAGGTCTCAGCCCATTGGGTCAAATGCCGCGCGGTGAGAGTTTTGTGGCAACACAGCGTTCGCGGGGGCTATCCATCCCACGGGCTCAGGGGTATACGCATCCGCGACTCTTCAGCTGATACGAGGCCACCATGAGCTTTGACCGCACCATCAAGATCGCGCCGTCTATCCTGTCTGCCGATTTCGCCAATTTTGGGCAGGAAATTCAGGCCATCGAAGCGCAGGGCGCCGACTGGGTTCATGTTGACGTTATGGACGGCCATTTCGTTCCAAACCTGACCTTTGGCCCTCCGGCCGTAAAAGCTTTTCGCCCGCATGTGAAAACGGTGATGGACGTTCACCTGATGATCACGCCGGTCGATCCCTACATCCAGGCCTATGCCGATGCCGGAGCGGACATTCTGACCGCACATGTCGAGGCTGGCCCCCACACCCATCGCACCTTGCAGGCCATTCGCGGCGCCGGAATGAAAGCCGGCGTTGCCCTGAACCCCGGCACCCCTGCCGAAGCGGTCGAGCATCTGCTGGACCTCACAGATCTGGTTTGCGTGATGACCGTGAACCCTGGTTTTGGAGGCCAGAAATTCATCGACATGACCGGCAAGGTCGGAAAACTGCGCCAGATGATCGGTGATCGTCCGGTGCATATCGAGATTGACGGTGGCGTCGACCCGAATACCGCCCCGCTTGTGGCGGCGGCAGGTGCGGATGTGCTGGTGGCCGGTTCTGCGGTGTTCAAGGGCGGATCGGTTTCAACCCCACAGGTCTACGGAGACAACATCCGCGCCGTCCGGGCAGCTGCTGAATCGGCACTGTCCTGATTTGCAGTCACCAGCGGCTGTCAGCCGCGGGTATGGACCACAGCCCTTGTCAAGCAAGGGCTGTGATCCGCGTGGACTGGGCCCACATGAGACGCTCTGCCCTTTTCTTGTCGTTGGGGTGGAGAGGGGGAAAGACGCGCATCTCCAACCCTCATCACGCCCAAATGGCGGGAATCACCCCGCCTTGACATTCTTGTTGAGAACGCGCGTGAAAACGGGGTTGGTGGGGTTTTGTCGAGGGGTAATCCTAGCTCTGCAAAGGAAAACACCGCACGTTAAAGTTGCTTTTGATGCAGGAATTTCTCCATATGAATTGTACCACCCGCCGACTAACATCATTCGAGGGAAAATCTTATGAAACACCTGTTAGGTGCCTCCATTCTAATCATCGCCGCTTGTCGCGCGGTTTTAGCTGGCGAAACCGACTATGAAAACCTGACACACAAGATTGCCAAGATGTCTTTGACATCACAGCAGCAGGCAGCCGGACGAACAAAAACCCAACAGATATCTTTTCCGGAGAAATGTGTGTTTTTGATCGGCACGGAAACCTCAGATCAAAACGGTAACTTGCATCTGGGAACTTATTTGAAAACTCCGATTGCAGAACTCCGAACCCTGAGAGCGGATGACCATTACGTTGTTTTTAGTGGTGGAGGAGACAACGCTGAAAACTACTCGATTACGTTCATGGAGGCCTACGACAGCGATGAAACCCTTGAACCTGTCGGCAAACTCATCCGGGATACTGCCATCGAATGCAGTGAAACTCATTGCACGAGTAGCTTGGACAGTTCCCACAACGAACACTACAATTCCGCAGAGACTAATGCGCCGTTATTAGAGGCGCTGGAAGAATTGGTTGCTATTTGTAAGTAACCCAAAATCCTCAAACAAAAGAAAAAGGGCGTCCCGAGGGACGCCCTTTCTTTGGATATTCGCTGGTGCGAATTACTCGATGATTTTCGACACAACGCCGGCGCCGACGGTGCGGCCGCCTTCGCGGATGGCGAAACGCAGACCGTCTTCCATCGCGATCGGAGCGATCAGCTCG
>NZ_JBXWSM010000068.1:0-23651 GCF_059613405.1 Ruegeria sp. BHSA118 | reverse complement strand
GGCGCAGCTGAACATCCCGCGTGACATGTGGACCCAGGTGATCGATATCGACCTGCCCGCCATCGTCGATTTCGAGCGCCCCTCGGGCGGCGAAACCGCCGTGGCGCAGGCTGCCGAGCTGCTGTCGAACGCCAAGAACCCGGTGATCCTGAACGGGGCCGGTGTGGTTCTGGCCGAAGGTGGCATTGAGGCCTCGAAGGCTCTAGCCGAACGTCTGGATGCGCCGGTCTGCGTCGGCTACCAGCACAATGACGCCTTCCCCGGCAGCCACCCGCTGTTTGCCGGTCCGCTGGGCTATAACGGTTCGAAAGCGGGGATGGAGCTGATCAGCGAGGCGGATGTTGTCCTGTGCCTCGGCACCCGTCTGAACCCGTTCTCGACCCTGCCGGGCTATGGCATCAACTACTGGCCCGCGGATGCCAAGATCATCCAGGTCGACATCAACCCTGACCGTATCGGCCTGACCAAAGCGGTCAGCGTCGGCATCATCGGCGACGCCGCCAAGGTGGCAAAGGGCATTCTGGCCCAGCTGAGCGACACCGCCGGTGACGAAGGCCGCAAGGAGCGCAAAGAGCGCATCGCGCAGAAGAAATCGGCCTGGGCGCAGGAACTGACCTCGATGACCCATGAGGATGACGATCCGGGCACCACCTGGAACCAGCGCGCCCGCGCGGCCAAGCCCGACTGGATGAGCCCGCGCATGGCGTGGCGCGCCATTCAGGCGGCGCTGCCGAAAGAGGCGATCATCAGTTCGGACATCGGCAACAACTGCGCCATCGGCAACGCCTATCCGTCGTTTGAAGAGGGTCGGAAATACCTGGCACCGGGCCTGTTCGGCCCCTGCGGCTATGGCCTGCCCGCCGTCGTTGGTGCCAAGATCGGCTGCCCGGATGTTCCGGTTGTGGGCTTTGCCGGCGACGGTGCCTTTGGCATCGCGGTGAACGAGTTGACCGCGATTGGCCGCGAGGAATGGCCCGCCGTGACCCAGATCGTGTTCCGCAACTATCAGTGGGGCGCGGAAAAGCGCAACTCGACCCTGTGGTTCGACGACAACTTCGTGGGCACCGAGCTGGACACCAAGGTGTCTTATGCCGGTATCGCGCAGGCCTGTGGCCTGAAAGGCATTGTCGCCCGCACCCAGGACGAGCTGACCGCGGCGCTGAACCAGGCGATCGAGGACCAGAAGAACGGCATCACCACGCTGATCGAGGCCCTGATCAACCAGGAGCTTGGCGAACCTTTCCGCCGCGACGCGATGAAAAAACCCGTCGCCGTCGCCGGAATCTCGGCCGACGACATGAAAGCTCAGGAAGCGTGATCAAAGGACGAGGCCACAGCGCATGACAATGACACCAATTGAACTGTTGCGTCAGAACGCCCCGGCCTCGCGCCCTGTGATTTCTTTATGCGAAGGCAGTGATCCCCGCGTTGTTGCGGGGGCGCTGGCCGCCCAACAGGCCGGACTGGCCGATGTCATTCTGGTCGGTCCACAAGCCGAGGTCGACGCCGCCCTCAAAAACCAGAACGCCGCTCGCTCTGACGGCGTCATGGTTCACGACCCGGCAACCTCGGACCTGACCGAAGAGTTTGCTCAAACCTATTTTGAACTGCGCCAACACAAGGGCGTCGATCCGGCCAAGGCCCGAGCCGCCGTTGAAACACCGCCGGTCTATGCCGCCATGCTGGTACGCAGCGGGCGGGCCACTGGAACCGTTGGTGGTGCCGTTCACACGACCGGAGACATTGTACGCGCGGCCATTCAGGTGATAGGCATGGCCCCTGATGCCGGAATGGTATCGTCCTTTTTCCTGATGTACCCGCCGGAAAACGCTCTGCCCGGAGCGCGGGCGATGCTCTATTCGGACTGCGGCCTGGTCATCGATCCCAGCGCTGACGAGTTGAGCAAAATTGCCGTCGCCTCGGCCAGATCGGCGCGAGCACTGCTGCGGGTTGACCCCAAGATCGCCATGCTCAGCTTTTCGACCAAGGGCAGCGCAAAGCATCCCGATGTCGACAAGGTGATCGAGGCCACTGAAACACTGCGCCAAAGTTCCCCGGATCTTGAGGTCGACGGCGAGCTTCAGTTCGACGCGGCCTTCGTGCCCTCGGTCGGGGATCGCAAATCGCCCGGATCTTCGGTCGCCGGTCAGGCCAACGTGATGATCTTTCCCAATCTCGACGCGGGCAATATCGGCTACAAGATCACACAACGACTGGGGGGTTACACCGCGATCGGCCCGGTTCTGCAGGGGCTGGCCCGACCCGCCAACGATCTTTCCCGCGGATGCAGCGCCGAAGATGTGACTCAGATGATCGCCGTGACGGCACTGCAAGCTATCAGGGAATAAAACTCAGAACTCGCGTCGTTTTCAGAACGATGTTCTCAAATCGGAAGGAAAGTGAAACAATCCTCCCGATATAACCGACAGGACCCGCCAATGACCCATCAGCAGCCGATCCTTGAAACGTCTCCGAAAGTTTCGGACGAGGTCCGCAAAACCACCTGTTATATGTGCGCCTGCCGCTGCGGCATCAACGTTCACATGAAAGATGGCAAGGTTGCCTATATCGAAGGAAACCGGGACCACCCGGTCAACAAGGGTGTTTTGTGCGCCAAGGGCTCTGCCGGGATCATGCAGGTCAACGCCCCCTCTCGCCTGCGCAAACCGCTGAAGCGTGTCGGCCCACGCGGCTCGGGTGAATTTCGCGAAATCGAGTGGGACGAGGCGCTCAGCACTGCCGTTGGCTGGCTGAACGAGCTGCATGAAACCGCACCGCAGAAGCTGGCCTTTTTCACTGGCCGCGACCAGAGCCAGAGCTTCACCAGTTTCTGGGCCCAGAATTTCGGCACTCCGAACTACGCAGCCCACGGCGGCTTCTGCTCGGTCAATATGGCGGCCGGTGGCATTTACACCATGGGCGGCGCGTTTTGGGAGTTTGGGCAACCTGACTGGGATCACACGAAACTGTTCATGCTGTTCGGCGTGGCCGAGGATCATGACAGCAACCCAATAAAAATGGGGATCGGCAAGATCAAGGCGCGCGGCGCACGGGTGATCGGAGTGAATCCGATCCGGTCGGGCTATAACGCTGTTGCCGATGACTGGGTCGGCATCACACCCGGAACAGACGGGCTGTTCATTTTGTCGCTGATCCACGTCCTGATGAAAGCGGGCAAGATCGATCTGGATTACCTGAGCCGCTATACCAATGCACCGGTTCTGGTGAATGCAAGCGAGGGTGCGGAAAAGGGCCTGTTCTTGCGCGACGAGGACGGCAAGCCGCTGGTGATCGACCGCCTGACCGGAGAACCGACGGCTTTCGACAAGCCCGGCGTGCGCCCGGACTTGTCGGCGACCTATGACAAGAACGGTGTAACGCACCGTCCCGTTTTCCACCTGATGGCCGAGAAATACCTCAGCGACGAACACGCGCCCGAGGCGGTGGCCGATCGCTGCGGTATCCCCGCCAAACGTATCCGGGCCATTGCCGCCGAAATCGCCAGGGTCGCTTTTGACGAAGCGATCGAACTGGATCAGGAATGGGTTGATTTTCGGGGTGAAAAGCACTCGACGATGATTGGTCGTCCCGTCAGCTTCCATGCCATGCGGGGCATTTCGGCCCATGCCAACGGATTCCAGACCTGCCGCGCTCTGCACGTGCTTCAGATCCTGCTGGGAACAGTCGAGGTGCCGGGCGGTTTCCGCTTCAAGCCACCCTACCCCAAGCCGGTCGAAGCGCACCCGACGCCCCATGGCGACCGGCGTCCGGGACGCCCGCTGAACGGCCCGCATCTGGGCTTTCCACGAGGTCCCGAAGACCTGCTGCTGGATGACTGCGGTACGCCGCAACGCATCGACAAGGCATTCACCTGGGAAAACCCGATGTCCGCCCACGGGTTGATGCATATGGTGATTTCGAACGCGGCTGCCGGTGATCCCTACAAGATCGACACGCTGTTCATGTATATGGCGAACATGTCGTGGAACTCCTCCATGAACACCAAAGGTGTTATGGAGATGCTGACGGCCAAGGCCGAAGACGGCAGTTACGTCATCCCGCGCATCATCTACTCCGATGCCTATTCTTCGGAAATGGTGGCCTATGCCGACCTGATCCTGCCCGACACCACCTATCTCGAGCGGCACGACTGTATCTCTCTGCTCGATCGCCCGATCTGCGAGGCCGACGCCGCAGCAGATTCCATTCGCTGGCCGGTGGTCGAACCCGACCGCGACGTGCGTGGCTTCCAATCGGTTCTGATCGAGCTGGCCAACCGCATGAGCCTGCCGGGCTTCACGAATGAAGACGGCAGCCCAAAGTGGAAAGACTACGCGGATTACATCGTCAACCATGAACGACGCCCCGGCATCGGCCCGCTGGCCGGCTTCCGGGGTCCGGACGGCGACAAGGAAGGTCGCGGCGAGGCCAATCCGGATCAGCTGAACCGGTATATCGAGAACGGCGGATTTTATGTGGCGCATATCCCGGAAGGCGCGGATTATTACAAGCCTTGGAACACCGCCTATCAGGACTGGGCCGTCGGGATGGGCATCTATGACAGCCCTCAACCCTATCTGTTCCAGCTTTATTCCGAACCGATGCGCCGTTTTCAGCTGGCTGCAGAAGGTCACGGAGACCGCCAGCCGCCCGAGCACCTGCGCCAGCGCATCAAGGACACCATGGATCCGCTGCCGATCTGGTACGAAACCGACCAGCAGGGCAATGAAGGCTTCACCGTCAACGCCCTGACCCAGCGCCCAATGGCCATGTATCACAGCTGGGGCACACAGAACGCGTGGCTGCGCCAGTTGCACGGGCAAAACCCGCTTTATGTCCCGACCAAACTGATGCGGGAACACAACCTGCAAGACGGAGACTGGGCAAAAGTCAGCTCCCCCCACGGTGAGATCACCGTACCTGTGATGGAGATGGCCGCGCTGAACGACAACACGGTCTGGACATGGAACGCCATCGGCAAACGCAAGGGCGCCTGGGCCTTGCAGGACGTCGCGCCAGAAGCGACCAAAGGTTTCCTGCTCAATCATCTGATTCACGAATTGCTGCCGTCCAAAGATGATGGAATGCGCTGGGCCAACTCGGACCCGATCACAGGTCAGGCGGCATGGTTCGACCTGAAGGTCAAAATCGAAAAAGCCGACGCACCTGCCGATGCGCAAAGCCAGCCGAATTTCGACCCGATCAAATCTCCTGTCGGAACCGGCCCTGAGAATCTGGCCTGGAAGGTGGGCAAATGACCCGGATCCGCACTTCATCTGGCCAAAAATATCCCGGGGGTGAATTGAGCCGCAGGCTCAAGAGGGGGCTGGCCCCCTCACCCGCCCTCCACAGCAGAGGTTCACTGACATGACCCAGCTACCAAACTCGACTGACCGCAAGATGGGCCTGGTCATCGACCTGGACACCTGTGTCGGCTGCCACGCCTGCGTTATTTCCTGCAAAGGCTGGAACACGGAAAATTACGGGGCCCCTCTTTCGGATCAGGACGCCTACGGTGCAAACCCTTCCGGTACCTTTCTTAACCGCGTGCATTCCTACGAAGTGCAGCCTGCCGACGGGCATGCCCAGCTGATCCACTTCCCGAAATCCTGCCTGCATTGCGAAGACGCGCCCTGCGTCACCGTTTGCCCCACCGGCGCCAGCTACAAACGGGTCGAGGATGGCATCGTCCTGGTCAATGAAAGCGATTGCATCGGATGCGGCCTGTGCGCCTGGTCCTGCCCCTACGGTGCGCGGGAACTGGATGTGGCCGAAGGCGTGATGAAGAAATGCACACTTTGCGTGGACCGCATCTACAACGAAAACCTCCCCGAGGTCGACCGTATCCCCTCCTGTGTTCGCACCTGCCCTGCGGGCGCAAGGCACTTTGGCGATCTGGGCGATCCTGACAGCGATGTCAGCCAGCTGGTTGCAGAACGGGGTGGCATGGATCTGATGCCGGAAATGGGCACCAAACCCGTCAACAAATACCTCCCCCCGCGGCCCAAGGACACCGTAGAGGACCAGATCGACATTCTGGCCCCCCTGCTGGCACCCATCGCTGACGAGCCCAAAGGGTTCCTTGGCTGGCTCGACAAGACGCTGGAGAAACTCTGATGCATCCCGCACCCTCCGTCATTCTGTTCACCACCCTGTCCGGTCTGGGATTTGGACTGCTGTTCTTTCTTGGCCTGGGGTTTCCGGCTGTCTCGGGTTGGGTGGCTTTTGTGTTCTTCGCCATTGCCTATGGTCTGGCCGTCGGCGGGCTTTTGGCTTCGACCTTCCATCTCGGCCATCCGGAACGGGCCTTGAAGGCCTTCACTCAATGGAAAACCAGCTGGCTCAGCCGTGAAGGTTGGTGTGCCGTACTCGCGCTGGTCATCATGGGACTCTATGCGATTGGCGTGGTGTTTCTGGGCCAACGCTGGGGTTTTCTGGGCTGGATCGGCGCAGGGTTGTCGCTGGCCACAGTGTTCACGACGTCGATGATCTACACACAGCTCAAGACCATCCCACGCTGGAACATGAACCTGACACCTGCCATGTTCCTCAGCTTCAGCCTGGCCGGTGGTGCCTTGCTGGCAGGTCAGACAAGCGCCGCTCTGCCGCTGCTGCTGATCGCGGCACTGGTGCAGATACTGTACTGGCGCAAAGGGGATCAGGCGTTTGCGTCATCGGGAACGGATCTGGGAACAGCCACCGGGCTTGGCGCACGCGGATCCGTCCGCGCCTTCGAGCCGCCCCATACCGGCACCAATTATCTGCTGCGAGAGTTTGTTCACGTTGTGGGTCGCAAACACGCCGAAAAACTGCGGCTGATCTCGTTCGTTCTGGCATTCGTGCTGCCGGTTCTGCTGTTGTTGTTGCCGTTCAATCACGTCTTCGCCCTGCTGGCCGTGGCCTCGCATCTGGCAGGCGTTGCAACGTCGCGCTGGCTGTTCTTTGCGCAGGCCGAACATGTCGTGGGGCTGTATTACGGCAAACGCTGAGGGGGCTCTGCCCCCGCCGCGGCAAGCCGCGACTCCCCCGGGATATTTTTAGCCAGATGAAGTCTGGATACATCGAAAAGAAAGGGCGGCGCTCAAGGTTCGAGGCCGCCCTTCGTCGTGTTCTGAAATACCTGTCAGATCAGGCCGGCATGGGCCATTGCGGCCTCGATTGCATCCTTGGTGCTGTCTTCCAGCTCGGTCAGGGGTGAGCGCACTTCGGTGCTGCAAAGGCCCAGTTTGCTGAGTGCATATTTGGCACCCACAAGGCCCGGCTCGATAAAGATCGCCTCATGCAGCGGCATCAGTTTGTCCTGATACTCCAACGCTTTTGCATAATCCCCGGCCAGCGTGGCCTGCTGGAATTCAGCGCAGAGCCTTGGCGCCACGTTTGCGGTGACCGAGATGCAGCCAACCCCACCATGCGCGTTGAAGCCAAGTGCGGTGGCGTCCTCGCCGGACAGTTGGCAGAAATCTGCGCCACAGGCAGCGCGCTGCTGGCTGACACGGGCCAGGTCGCCCGTTGCATCCTTGACCCCGACGATACGGGGAAGCTTGGCCAGTTCACCCATTGTGGCAGGCGTCATATCAATGACTGAGCGGCCCGGAATGTTGTAGATGATGATCGGGATATCCGCGGCCGCATGCAGCGCCTCGAAATGCGCGATCAGGCCGCGCTGAGTCGGTTTGTTGTAATACGGCGTGACGACCAGCGCCGCATCCGCCCCGACTTTTTCCGCGAATTGAACGAAGCGGACAGCTTCGACCGTGTTGTTCGACCCGGCACCGGCAATGACCGGAACGCGGCCCGCAGCGGTTTTGACGACCTCTTCGATCACCGTTTCATGCTCTTCGTGGCTGAGCGTCGGGCTTTCGCCGGTGGTTCCGACAGGCACCAGCCCGGTCGAGCCTTCGGATATCTGCCAATCCACCAGATGTTTGAGCGTTTTCAGGTCCAACTCGCCGTTGTTGAACGGGGTGACGAGGGCTGGCATCGAGCCTTTGAACATGACACGCTCCTTCAAGGTGCATTTTGCGTTTTTTGCGCCGCGGTCCCTCACGTTTCCAGCTTTGTGAGTTGATCCCGGCGACGCACGGTTTATCCTCACAGGCTCTATCCTCGGTTGGTTGGGAAATGCAAGGGATGACACGCTTTCTGGCACTGTTGACTGCCGTGATTCTGTATTCGGTGACTGCGACGCATTCAGCGCGGGCAGATGCTGCGACTGATTTGCGCGCCGGGCTTGACGAAATGCGCAAAGGCGACTGGAACGCAGCGTTGCGCGTATCCGGCCAGCGAGGTTCCGTATCGCGCGATATCATCGTCTGGCACTGGCTGCGCGAGGGCTTCGGCAGCTCTGGCGACGTATTGGTGTTTCTCGAACGTCGGCCGGATTGGCCCGGGCTGGCGTGGTTGCGCCGCAAGAGCGAGCCCGTTTTCACCGGCGCCGATCCCGACAGGGTTCTGAAATTCTATGCCGGCATGCCGCCTCAGACGGCAGAGGGCGCGTTGAACTATGCCGTCGCCCTGAAAGCCAAGGGACGCATCGGTGAGGCGGAGGCTGACATTGTGACCGCTTGGCGCACCATGCCAATGGGTGCGGGCCTGCAAAAAAGTTATCTGGAGAACTTCGCCGAACTTCTGAAACCGCATCACACGGCGCGGTTGGACAGAATGTTGTGGGACGGTCATCTTGTAAGCGCCGGGCAGATGTTGCCTTTGGTCGGTTCAGACGAACGTAAACTGGCCGAAGCGCGCATAGCATTGCAGAAACGCCAACCCGGTGTGGACACCAAGGTGGCAGCAGTTCCCAAGTCTCTGGCTGATGCGCCCGGTCTGGCCTTCGACCGTTTTGTCTGGCGCGACAAGAAAGAGCTGGATGACAGCGCGATTGATCTGATGCTAGCACGCTCTACCGGGCCTGACGCCCTGGGTGAGCCTGACAAATGGGCCGAGGGGCGGCGCCGTCTGGCGCGGCTTGAGATGCGATCAGGCCGTGCGGCGCGCGCCTATGACGTGGCCGCCAATCATCACATGACCCCCGAAATGGGTTACGGCTATGCCGATCTTGAATGGCTGGCCGGTTTTCTGGCGCTTCGCAAACTGAATGATCCTGCCACCGCCGTTCGCCATTTCCAGAACTTTTCGGACGCTGTTAAATCTCCGATCTCGAAAGGCCGTGGTGGCTATTGGCTTGGGCGCGCTTACGCGGCATTGGGTGACGCGGACAAAGCGTATGACGCCTATGCGATGGGGGCCGACTATCAGACCTCATTCTACGGTCTGTTGGCCGCAGAACGGATCGGACGACCGTTTGATGCAGAACTGGCCAATCCGCGTCGCGCACCGCATTGGCGGCAGGCGGAGTTTGCCGATTCCAGCGTTTTGGAGGCCGGTTTGCTGTTGCTGAAAGCCGGGGAAGCAAACCTGTCCGAACGGTTCCTGACCCATCTGGTCGAACACCTTGATCCAGTGCAGGCCAATCAATTGGGCGATCTGGTAATCGAACTGAAACAGCCGCATCTGGCCGTGATGATCGCCAAACGGGCGGCGACCACGGGCACCGTTCTACCCGCAGCCTATTACCCGGTCCATCCGGTGGCAGATATGCGATTGCCGATGGCCAAGGAAATGACATTGGCCATCGCGCGCCGCGAAAGCGAGTTCGACCCGGTCGTCGTCAGCGGTGCGGGCGCGCGCGGCCTGATGCAGGTAATGCCCGCCACGGCCAAGCTGGTCGCGGGCGAGCTGGGCATTCTCAGCGGCCATCAGACGGGACGATTGACCACGGACTGGCAATACAACGCAAAGCTTGGGGCCAACTATCTTTCCGGTCTGGCAGCCGATTTCAACGGCAACGTGGTGATGATGGCGGCGGGGTATAATGCGGGGCCAAAACGCCCGATCTCGTGGATGGAACGCTATGGTGATCCGCGCACAGGCGAGGTCGATATCGTCGACTGGATCGAGACGATCCCGTTCAACGAAACGCGAAACTACGTGATGCGCGTGACCGAAAGCCTGCCGGTCTATCGTGCCCGCCTGGGGCAACCCGCCCTTCCGGTTCCTTTCTCGCAGGAGCTGATCGGATCATCTCTGGCGGCGTTCGCGCCATAAGGTGAACAGGCCTGCGGCCACGACGATGGTTGCGCCCGCCACGACTTCGGGGCGCAACGTTTCGCCAAAGATCGAAATACCCAGAATCGCGCTCCAGACCAGGTGGAAATACGCAAAGGGTTGAACCGCACTGGCTTCGGCCATCTCATAGCACTTGATCAGCAGCCAGTGCCCGAACACCCCACTGACGCAAAGCAGCGCCATCCAGAGCCAGTCGCCGCGCGCCATCGGTTCCCAGAACCACATGCCAAACACGGTCATCGCCACGGCACCGGCGACACCGGTCCAGAAAAAGCTGGTCGCCGCGCTGTCCTGACGGGCGACATATCGCGTCAAAAGACCGTAGATCGCAAACAGCAATGCAGAAATCAAAGGTATGACAGCCCATGGGTTGAAGACCCCGGCGCCCGGTTGCAGGATGATCAGAACGCCGATGCAGCCAACACCGATCGCGGCCCATCGCCGCCATCCGACCTTTTCGCCCAGCACCGGCCCGCTCAGCGCGGCGACAAGCAAAGGATAGCAGATGAAAACCGCCATACTGTCGATCAGGCCAAGGACCGTAAAGCCGAACACCGCAATGCAGATCTCGGCCGCCAGCAACAAGCCCCGCACGATCTGCAAACCCAACTGATTTGTCTTTGTGGCCGCCTTCAGCCCACCGGGGGCTCGTGCGGCCAGAGCGATAACGAATGCCGCAAAGAACCAATAGCGGATCATAACCACCATGTAGGTGTTGTAGGTTCCGGCCAGATGGCGTGAGATACCGTCCTGCAAGGCAAAGACAATCGTCGCACCCACCATCAATGCAATGCCCGCGCCTACATTGTTCTTCTGGGTCATGGTTTGTGTGCCCGTGTCATGTGCCGCTTGCGTCCAAAGCCGGGCGTGCGGGTTACGTTGAAACCGGCACTCTCAAGCCCCCGGCGCACAAAACCCGCGGCCGTATACGTGGCAGCTGTACCGCCTGTAACAGTGTGGCTTGCCACGTCCTGCATCAGGTCCGCGCCCCACAATTCAGGGTTCTTGGCTGGTGAAAACCCGTCAAGAAACCAGGCATCTGCCATTCCGTCCCAGTTCGGCAATGTCCTGCGCGCATCGCCGATCACCACCTCAAACCGAAGCGAATCCAACATGCATGTGCGCCCTGTCCAATGCACCAGAAACCGGCTTATCCACGGATGCAGTTCAGGAAAGGCCCCAAGCGCGCGCTGCATGTCTTCCGGCGCCATAGGAAAGGCTTCGAAACTGGTAAAGCGCAATGGCCCTTGCTGGCCGGATGCCTCCCATTCTGACCAGGCGGTCAGCAGGTTCAGGCCGGTGCCGAAACCCAACTCGGCAATGTGAAACCCTGGCGCAAACCGCGCAGGCAAGTCATTTCCCGCCAGAAACACATGGCGCGTCTCTTCCAGCCCGTTCTGCAAGGAGTAATATGGGTCGTCGAAGCGATCCGAGACCGGTATCTGATCTTCGGTCCACGTCAATTCGGCACGCTGGTCTGCCATTGGGGAATCCTGTAGCTAAGCGGCGCGACACTGAACAAGGAAAAGGGAATTGGCAATGGTCGATTTGACGGTTCGCGGCGCAGGAATTTTCGGCCTGTCCATCGCCTGGATTTGCGCGCGACGCGGCGCGAAAGTGCAGGTTGTTGATCCGTCCGGTCCCGGCGCCGGGTCCAGCGGAGGTCTGGTCGGCGCATTGGCCCCGCATGTGCCGGAAAACTGGAACGCCAAGAAAGCATTTCAGTTTGACAGTCTGATCATGGCTGAACCGTTCTGGCGACAGATCGAAGACACCGGCGGGGTTTCCCCAGGCTATGGCCGTCTGGGCCGTCTTCAACCGATCCCGGACGCGCGTGTTCTGGAATTGGCCCGCCAACGCGAAGGCACCGCAGATGAGCTTTGGCAAGGCCGCGCGGAATGGCGTGTCGTCACCACGGCGCAAGCGGGTTCTTGGTGCCCGCCCAGCCCCACAGGCTTTGTCATCCGGGATACACTGACGGCACGAATGCACCCCCGGCGGGCCTGTGCCGCGCTGGTCGCAGCCCTGGAAGTCATGGGCGTCCACGTATTCAGTGAAGCCGAGGACAAGGGGCAGGTCATCCACGCCACGGGCGTTGCAGGATTGCAGGAACTGAACGAAGCCTACGGCAAGACCGTCGGGAATGGTGTCAAAGGGCAGGCCGCCCTGTTGCGCTTCGACGCCGGAGAAGTGCCGCAATTGTTCGCCGACACGATTCACATTGTCCCACATGCAGACGGAACGCTTGCGATCGGATCGACCTCGGAACGGGATTATGAAGACCCGACCAGCACCGACGAAGCTCTGGACGACGTGATAGACCGCGCCACGCGCGTCCTGCCCCTGTTGCACGGGGCCGAGGTGATCGAACGTTGGGCCGGTGTGCGCCCGCGCAGCAAAAGCCGTGCGCCGATGCTGGGCACCCATCCCCTGCATCAAGGGCAGTTCATTGCCAATGGCGGATTCAAAATCGGTTTCGGCATGGCCCCCAAAATCGCCGAGGTCATGGCCGATCTCATGCTGGAAGACCAGGATACAATCCCAGATGAGTTCCGGCCCGAAGCCTCATTGTGACTGCGCGACGGCTTGCATGCATTGCCGCCCGTCAGGGCCGCGCACCCACATGTTTTCACCCCTCCGGCACAACTGGGCCGTTTCGAAATGCATCAATGGCGAAGTCGCGCGGAACGAAAACGAGGCGAGCGAACCACTCAGGTCAACCGCGAACAACATCAGAAGCTGCGCCAGAAGCGGCCCATGCACGACCAGCCCGCCATATCCTTCCACATCGCGCGC
Source organism: Ruegeria sp. BHSA118 (assembly GCF_059613405.1). Taxonomy (NCBI): domain Bacteria; kingdom Pseudomonadati; phylum Pseudomonadota; class Alphaproteobacteria; order Rhodobacterales; family Roseobacteraceae; genus Ruegeria; species Ruegeria sp. BHSA118. Next base: position 10,730 of record NZ_JBXWSM010000068.1, on the reverse strand, counting down.
ATAGTCCAGATCATAGTGAATACGGTGGCCATTGAAGGTCAGGGCCGAGTAGCGGAACAACAACGTTGAATCGAACCCGACTTCGCGGCAATCGGTTTCATCGGTGCGCGCTCTGGGCGGTTGGGGCATTTCAGCATCCGGCGCGGGATCTTCGCGATAGACGAGATCCTGCCACTCTGTCACGCGCAGCTGACCGTTCTGCCAGATTTCGTGCCGCAAAGTGACAAAACCCAACGGGCCGGACCGCCCCACCTTGGCGCTTTGATTTTCAAGAACCGATTTCTTTTCGGCGGTGATCCCTGCGACCAGAGGAGCGTGAAAGGTCAACCGCCCTCCGGCCCACATTCTGCGCGGCAACCCCATATCCGGGATCAGGCCCCCAACCTTGGGATGCCCATCCCGGCCCAATGCGGCAGCCTGTTGCGGGGTCCAGAAATAAAGCTGATGGAAGAAGGGCGGCAATTCCGAACCACTGGCGATCGTCGGCACTTCGCCCAACGCCACCTGAAACGCGGCCGCGCGGGCCGGATCCAACAGATCGGTCTGCCGCTCTTGCGTCATTTGCCTGACCCGCGTTCAGAAACCGGCCTCGGCCCGGAGTTTCTGCATCAAATCATGCAAAGACTTTTCGTACCGATCCGAACGCAGCTTTCCCTGATCGTCGAATTCGTTCGAACTGTTCGCCAGATGGATTTCGGGCCCTTGCAGGATGCGCGGCTGAAATGGAACCATACAGGCCCGCAGGATCATCTGCGCCCGTTCCCCGCCTGCACGACCAGCGGCCGCCGACATGACCGCAACCGGTTTGTCGGCCCATGGATTGCCTTTCGTACGGCTGACCCAGTCCAGCGCGTTCTTCAGAACACCTGATGGACCCTTGTTGTACTCAGGTGTCGAAATGATCACCGCATCGGCTTGTGCGATCTGATTGGCCAGCGTCTGAACCGCCTCGGGAATCCCTTCATTGTCTTCCAGATCACCATCGTAGAGGGGCAGGTTCAAATCCGCTTCGACAAAGCTCGCCGGATCGAACAACCGTGCCGCCTCGCGCAGAAGCTTACGGTTGGTCGCGTTCTGGCGCAGGGACCCGGACAGGCCAAGAAGAGTCGGTTGGGACATCGGGAAAGCTCCGTTTCTGTGTTTGGCGCAAGTTAGACCGAGATCACCCTGACCCAAACCCCATATGACGCACAGTCATTGCGCAAACTGAACCGCCCATTGGGCGGCCCCGCTGTTCACGCCGTGCAGCGGTTACGCATTTCCGCTGGGTACCACGACAATCTCGACACGCCGGTTTTGCGATTTTCCTTCGGGCGTCAGGTTGGACGCGACAGGGTTGTTTTCACCTTGTCCGATCGTACGAATGCGGTTGTAGCTTACACCATTGGCCTGAAGGATATCGGCCACGGCATTCGCGCGACGCTCTGACAGGCCCTGATTGTAGGTTGCGTCTCCGTCGCTGTCAGTGTGCCCGATGATCTGCACGTTCGAATTCGGGTAGTTGACCAAGTTCTGGCCCACTTTCACCAGATCAGACCGCAACGCCGGGCGCACGGTCGAACTGTCGGTGTCAAAGGTGATGTCATTCGGGACCGTCACAATCAGGCGATCGCCTGCGTTGACGATTGTAATTCCGTCATTCGCCAGCTGTTGGCGCAGCTCCGCAGCCTGCTTGTCCAGTTGACTGCCGATTACACCGCCCCCGGCAGCACCGATTGCAGCACCAGCCAGCGCACCCAGACCCGGGTTCGAATTATTGGCAATCGCCCCGATACCAGCACCGACCAGACCACCCAGAACGGCGCCCTGTTTGGCGTTCTGGTTCGGATCATTTTGTACTGTCAGCGTGCCCGGGTCGGTACAGGCCGCCAACACAAGGGCTGAACACAAGCCTGTGGCCACGAAAAACTTGGAAATCGTCATAATATCACCTTCTGCTCCAGCACCCGTTACTCGGGTGTGCGTCGTTTTCCTCAGTATATCACTGCGCAGGCTTGGCGGCTCAAGCAACAATGCGGTGAAGTCGGCGAATACCCGCCAAACACGTATTCAAACCGTTTCAACGAACGCTTCTGATTTCTGCTGTTCCTGCCAGAGGTCACGCAACGATCTGCTCTGTCCTGAGAAGCTTTCTTCTGTGCTTTCACTGGACCAGATACGGTCGGTGCGGAAATGGCGAAACCCGTTGCGCAGTTCGCACCAGCCTGCCAGCATCGTGCATTCGATATGATAGATCAGCGCCACAGGGCGCACGACCCGAATCGTGCGTTCGCCTGCGCCATCTTCATAGGTGATACAGATTTTCCGTTCTGCCCTGATGGCTTCGCGGTAATGCGCGATCGAAACGCAACCCTTGTTTGGGTCATCCGCCGGGGCACCCCATGGGGCAACCTGCAACCAGTCCGCTGGGCAATGCAATGCGTCGATCTTCTGGCATATCCGGCTGGCGGCCCTTTGCAGGTGACTGTCGCCGGTACGCGCAAGAAGGGACAGGCCAACCCACAAGGCCTCAACTTCTTCTGCATCGAAATTGAGCGGCGGTAAATCATAGCCGCGCCGCATCACGTACCCGATGCCGGCCTCTCCTTCGATGGGTGTCCGTTGCGCCTGCAACTCGGCAATATCCCGATAGACCGTGCGCACGGACACCTCCAACCTTGCGGCCAGGGCTTCTGCCGTGACCGGAGCGCCCGCAGCCCGCAGGATCTGGATGATTTCAAACAATCGGGTCGAACGGCGCATTGCATCCTCCTGTCAACATGCTGACACCCTAGCACACCCCACTGACAAGAGGGTGTCAGGAGTGATGGGCCAGATTGGAATGGCATCGAAAATAGGAGCACGAAAAATGCCATACCTCGACACTCATGTCATGATGACACTCAGGCTGGGGCAGTGGTCTCAGGACCATACTCTGCGCGCCTTCGAGATCGAGCGCGAAATCGCCATGGCCCGGCAGTGCAAGCAGCCCGTTTCAAAGAAACGATCCAGACGTTTTTCGCTGGGAAATCTGAAGATGCTCTGGACCAGCACGGCCTGAGATCAGAACTCGGGCCGGGCCCGAAACTTCATCGAAACCCCACCTTCCGGGTGTTTCAGGCGCAGCTCTTCTGAATGCAGCATCAATCTGGGGAAGTCCAGCGCATCGCCTGTCGCATAGAATGGATCGCCCAGGATCGGATGGCCCAGCGCCTGCATATGAACGCGCAGTTGATGGGACCGGCCCGTTTTGGGAAACAGACGCACACGCGTCGTATCGCCTTCGGTTTTCACGACACGCCAGTCCGTCACGGCAGGTTTGCCCGTCGCATGACAAACCATCTGTCTGGGCCGGTTGGGCCAGTCCACGATCAGAGGCAGGTCAACGGTACCGGTCTTGGGCTCCAGCTGCCCCCAGACACGGGCGATATAGGTTTTGCGGGTCTGACGCTGCTCAAATTGCATGCTCAGGTTGCGCTGTGCGTGCGGCGTTTGGGCAAAGATCATGACACCGGACGTGTCCCGGTCCAGCCGGTGCACCAGCAGCGCTTGTGGAAATGCTTCCTGCACCCGGGTCAACAGACAATCTGACAGATTCGTGCCCCGCCCCGGAACCGAAAGCAAGCCCGAAGGTTTGTTCACCACGATCAATTGTGCATCTTCATGCAACACATCCAGCGGGGTTTGGGGGGGGTCATAGGTTTCGCTCATGCAGGGTGCCTATCCCAGCTCGTGACCTCCCGCAACGTCGTCCTTGCATGCCTGCCCATGTTCGGGGACCTTCTTTCCAAAAGCGGAGGAAATGCCATGCACCCGACAATTGAACGCATGCAAGAGGTTGTCGCAAAGGGCGACGAGGCCTTGATCCATCAGCTCCTGGCCGAAGATGTGCAGTTCCTTCCGCCCACATACTACAGCACCTGGACAGGGCGCGCACCGGTCGCTGCCGTTCTGGGGCATGTCGGGCATGTGTTTTCAGATTTTCGATATCGGCGCGTCATGGGCGCCGGGAAAGACTGGGCGTTGGAGTTTCAATGCAAAGTCGGTGATCTGGATGGTATCGGCGTGGATCTTGTTACGTTGAATGACGACGGGTTGATCCAGATTTTCGAGGTCGTCATGCGCCCCTACAAAACGGTCGGTGCCTTGCGCGAAGCCATGATGGCGCGGGTCATGACAGACGCTCGTTTTCTGGAATTCAAAAACGCGCTGAGCTGACGATGCCTCGTTCCCTAGCTGCCGATCAAATTTTACGGGTTCCGTTGCTTCCGGTGCTTGCCACGCAGGGGCTATCGGTGCGAAGGAACGCGCAGTTGCTGCCGGAACCGACTGGCCCGCGCGAAGGCCGCACAGGGCGCGGGCCGCGTCTGCGGCTTTTGATCACCGGTGACAGCTCGGCAGCCGGAGTGGGCGCAGGCACGCAGGATCAGGCGTTATCCGGTCATCTGGTCAACCGTCTGGCCGGCCACTATGCGGTCGAATGGCGGCTGGAAGCGACAACCGGGCACACCACCCAGGACACGATTGACCGCCTGTCGCAAATGGACAGCGAATTCGATGCTGTTGTTACGGCACTCGGAGTCAATGATGTCACCCGAGCCGTAACACGCCAGCAATTTGCACGCCGCCAGACCCGCCTTATCCGCTTGCTTTCAGAAAACCTGGGGGCTCGTCGCATCGTCGTAACCGCAGTCCCGCAGATGAACAGGTTTCCGGCCCTGCCCCAGCCGCTGGCCTGGGTGCTTGGATGCCAGGCCGCCCGCCTGGATCAGGGGTTGCAAGAGGTTGCCGCTGCCTGTCCGCATGTTCAACACCTGCCCCTCGATCTGCCGGACGACCCGGCATTGGCTGCACCGGATGGCTATCATCCCAGCCCCCGGGCGTATGCGCTTTGGGCGGATGCAGCCGCGCGTCTGTTGCTTCAGGCCTGACCGCGCGCCTGCCGGATCATAGGGATCGAGTAAACGACCAGAGCCGCCCAGATCAGTGGGAATGCGATCATCCGGCCCGTGTCTATCTTCTCGCCGAACAGGGTTATTGCTGTAATGAAGATCATGGTCGGCGCGATGTATTGCAGGATGCCCATCGTGGACAGGCGCACCAGTTTGGCGCCGTTTGCATAGACCAGCAATGGCACCGCCGTCACAACCCCTGCACAGGACAACAACAAGGTGTCCGACATCGAGACACCGAAATGGCCAGTGCCCCGCACACCCAGAAAGGTGACATAGACCAGTGCCGGAATCAAAAGGATCAGGACCTCAAGCAGGAAACCCTGGTTCGGCCCAATCGGCAGCGAGCGCTTGAAGAACGCGTAGAATCCCCAGCTGATCATCAACCCAAGAGCCGCCCAAGGCAAACGACCGGCTTCCACCACAAGTACCACCACACCCAGCGCGGCCAACCCGACCGCGAACAATTGTGTCCGTGTCAGGGGTTCCCTCAACAGGATTGCCCCCAGCGCGATGCTGAATAGAGGGTTGATGTAATAACCCAACGCCGCATCCAATGCGTTGCCCGTGGAAATGGCCCATATGTAAATCGCCCAGTTCACGGAAATAAGCGCCGCGGTCAAAGCGGCCATGCCCAACATCTTCGGGTTGCCAAGCGCGGCCTTCAGATCCCGGGTTCGGCCCAGGACAACCAGCAACAACCCGGCCACAGGCACTGACCAGATAACACGGTGCGCCACAACCTCGACCGCGCCCATATGATCCAGCGCTTTCATGTACAGAGGCAAGAACCCCCACAGGACATAGGCCGTGACTGCCAGCGCAAGCCCTTTTGGTGTGTCCGTGTTCTGTGAAGGTAGAAGCGTGTCTGCCACATCGGGTCTCCGGTTGATACCGGTTCGGTTTAAGACAGAAACGAACGGGTTGAAAACTCTGAAAACGGTGAAGTGTCACATAACGATGTTTGATGAGTTGTCAGACAAGGCTTTTCAGGTGGGGTCTGAAATGCGAGGCTCTGCCTCGCGCTCCGGGATATTTAGGGCCAGATGAACAAGGAACCCGCTCTTCATCTGGCCGAAAATATCCCGGGGGAGTCGCCGAAGGCGGCGGGGGCAGAGCCCCCACCGAACCCCGTGGTCACACCTTTACCCGTTCGGATTTCGGATCATACATCGGCTTGAGCGACGCCTCGGCATTGACCTTCACGCCACACACGTCGATCTCGTAGCTCGAGGCCAGAACGTCCGCAGCCTTTTCCCCCTCGCAAGGCACATAGCCCATGCCAATCGCGCCTCCCAGCGTGTGGCCATAGTTGCCCGAGCTGAGATAGCCCACATACTCACCATCGCGGATGATCGGTTCATTGTGGAACAGCAGCGGCTCGGGATCGGTCAGGCGGAATTGCACCAGGCGCGATTTCGGGCCGCTTTCCTTGCGCGCAATCACCGCGTCGCGGCCGATGAAGTCGCAGCCCTTGTCCACCTTGACGGCAAAGCCCAGCCCGGCGTCCACCACGTGATCCTCGCAGGTGATGTCATGGCCGAAATGGCGGAAACCCTTTTCGATCCGGCAGCTGTCCATCATGTGCATGCCACACAGCTTCAGCCCCATGTCCTGCCCCGCCTCGTGCATCGTTTCAAAGACATGGCCCGCCATGTCAGAGGATACATAGATCTCCCAACCCAGCTCGCCCACATAGGTGACGCGATGGGCGCGGGCGAGGCCCATGCCGATCTCGATCTCCTGAGCGGTGCCGAACGGGTTCACCGCGTTCGAGAAATCGTTGGGCGAGACTTTCTCCAACAAGGCCCGCGCATTCGGACCCATCACTGCCAGAACGCCTTCACCCGCCGTGACATCGGTGATGACCACGTTGAAATTGCCCGAATGACGCATCATCCACGTTTGGTCCGCCAGACGTGTCGCCGCCGGGGTGACCACCAGATAGGCGGTCTCGGAAAGGCGGGTAACGGTGACATCCGCCTCGATTCCGCCGGAACGGTTCAGAAACTGGGTATAGACGATCTTGCCATTTGGCACCGCGTAATCGCCACCACCGATATAGTTCATGAACTTTTCGGCATCGGGGCCCTCGACCCGGATCTTGCCGAAGGAGGACATGTCATACATGCCCACGTTCTCGCGCACCGCGCGGTGTTCGGCGGCCGAGTTCTCGAACCAGTTCTGCCGCTTCCAGCTGTAGTTGTATTCGCGTTCCTGCCCTTCGTTGGCGAACCAGTTGGCGCGCTCCCACCCGGCCAGTTCGCCGAACACAGCACCGTGTTCATTTAGGTGGTGGTGGAATGGCGTCCGGCGCAAGCCGCGCGCCGTGGCCTTTTGCCGATAGGGGTAGTGATCGGCATAGAGCAGGCCCAGCGTTTCCTTGGACCGTTCGAACAGATAGGTCTTGTTGCCCTGGAAGGGCTGCATCCGGCTGATATCCACATCGCCCAGATCAAAGGGTTTTTCACCTGTGTCCATCCATTCGGCCAGCGCCATGCCCGCGCCGCCCGCCGACTGGATCCCGATCGAGTTGAAGCCGGCGGCGACCCAGACATTGTCCATCTCGGGCGCAAGGCCAAGGTGATAGGCGTCGTCGGGCGTGAAGCTCTCGGGGCCGTTAAAGAAGGTGTGGATGCCCGCCTCGGCCAGCATCGGCATGCGGTTGCAGGCGGCCTCGAGGATCGGTTCGAAATGGTCGAAATCCTCGGGCAGCTGATCAAACTCGAAACTGTCGGGAATACCATCCATCGCCCAGGGCTTGGCGTTGGGTTCGAAAGCGCCCAGCAGGATCTTGCCAGCGTCCTCCTTGTAATAGGCGCATTCATCCGGCACCCGCAGAACCGGCAACTGGGTCAGGCCGTCGATGTTTTCGGTCACGATATAGAAGTGTTCGCAGGCATGCAGTGGCACGTTCACGCCGGCCATTCGGCCAACCTCGTGACCCCACATGCCGGCGCAGTTCACCACCATGTCGCATTCGATATGGCCCGAGGCGCTGCCGTCATCGGCCACCCAGTCCACGCCGGTCACGCTGCGGCCCTGTTTGACGATATCGGTGACCTTCACCCGCTCCTTGACGATGGCGCCGCGCTGGCGGGCGCCCTTGGCCAGAGCCAGCGCGATGTTGGCCGGATCACCCTGCCCGTCCAGCGGCAGATAAACCGCACCTTTGACGCCTTCGAGATTGATATGCGGATACAGCTCCTGCACGCGCTCATTCGAGATTTCTTCGACCTCGACACCAAACGCCCGCGCCATCGCAGCCTGACGAAAGATTTCCTCTTTGCGTTCCTCGCTCAGGGCCACGGTGATCGACCCGCAGCGCTTGAAGCCCGTGGCGACGCCGGTTTCCTCTTCCAGCGAGCCATACAGCTCCTGACTGTACTTCGCCAGCTTGGTCATGTTTGCGGTGGCGCGCAGCTGCGCAATCAGACCCGCCGCATGCCAGGTGGTGCCACTGGTCAGCTGCTTTCGCTCAAGCAACACGACGTCTTTCCAACCCTTCTTGGTCAAATGATAAGCGACCGAGCATCCGATGACGCCACCGCCGATGATGACCACTCGGGCCTTGCTGGGAAGATCAACCATCCTGAAATCTCCGCTGTGTCAGGTTTGGCATAGATTGCCATGAAAGATCGACAGCAAATGCATCAAAAGCGTCACAGAATCCGCAGTTTTCACCGATGTGATGCGGCTCGCTTTTGCCGGCGTACGACAAAGGGCGTGACCCCGAAGAAGCTTTTGTACACGGACGAAAAACCGTTCGGAAAACCACAGGCCAATCCAATTTCGCGTACGCTCATCGTGGTGTTCAGCAACAGGTTATTTGCCTTGGCCAGCCGCATTTCCCGGTAGAATCCGTTGGGAGTGGTTCCAAAAAAGGTTTTGAACTTACGCTCGAGGGACCGGTTCGACAGGTGCAGCGATTCGACGATCTGATTGATCGGCAGGGGGTCTTCGATATTGGCCTGCATAAGCTTTATGCACTGATCCAGCTTCGAATCGCCGGTCGCCGTCAACTTGGCCCCCGAGAATGGTTGCATCGACGCGAAATCGCGGATGTTCTCATGCAGCATGATGTCGGCCACGGTCATCTTCGCAGGCCCCGAGATATGGCGCCCGATCACCGCCAAGGCAACATCCGTTGTGGCCTCCATCCCGGCACATGTCACAACCGCGCCCTGTTCGGTTGCGATCGACAGCTTGGCTTCGAACCGGGCACCGCGTTCGCGCAGGAACGATGCGTTTTCCCAATGGGTTGCCAGGTCGGCCGTTCCCTGCTCGTCGATATAGCGGCTGGCGGCTTCGGCTAGCAGGAACACCTTGGCGTCCCGGAAGGTATAGTCCGACACCACCCGCCCCAACGACAAGTCCGGATGGTCCGGATCTGAATTGCCGATTACGAACAGGTAATCCGCCCTTGGCTGTGACGGCACCGCTTCTGTTTGAACCACGGCGTCACTGCTGCTGGCAACCGGGCCACCTTTGAGCGAGCGATAGGCGAAAGTGAACGGAGGGCTTGGGCAGACGCGGTTGGCCAGCCTCAACACCTCAACCAGGGACGCCAGCTCCAACAGCACGAAGCCCGGCGCTACAAGGATGTCGAAATGCCGGATGGCCTGTTTTGGAACGTCCGAAGTAGATTTTGCCGCCATTTTCTTCAAACGATGTTATGACCGGCGACCCGCAACCGGTTCGCCAGTTCTTCGATATGATCCGGCCCGATTTCGCAGCACCCGCCAACAATCGTTGCCCCTTGATCGATCCACCGCATCACCTGATCCGCATAAGCCCTGGGGCCAAGGTCATGCCGTTCTTGCAGGGTATCCACGGTCGGCGCATCCTGAAGGAAGTCATCCGAAATATGCGTGAAGCCATTGGCGTAGGCCCCGTAAGGCCGGTTCATGCCGGACAGAACCTCCAGCGCCGCCGGGATCGCCTCGGGGCACGAACAGTTGATCAACACGGCATCGGGCGAAAACTCCTCCACCAACGGAGCAATGTCCGCCAACGGTTCGCCGGACCTGAGAAGGCTGCCATCGTCATCATTGACCGACAGGGACAGCCAAACCGGTTTTCCGCACCCGGCTGTGCCACGCAATGCGCCCTCGGCCTCTTGCACCGAGGATACGGTTTCGATCAAAAACAGATCGACCCGCGCGGCCATCATGGCCACAAGTTCGGCGAACTTTTCAGCCGCATCCGCAGGGTCCGGGTTAAGGTCGGGACGATATGATGCGAGCAATGGTCCCAGTGCACCCGCAATCCGCCCCCCGGTTTCCGCGCGGGCATATTCGGCCTGCGTCAGGGCAGTGTCGATCAGGGTGGGCATCTGATCCTCCATCCCCACCCGCACCAGACGAGAGCGATGCACGGCATAAGTATTGGTTGTCGCGACCGTCGCACCCCGGTTGAAATAGTCGCGGTGCACTTCCGCGACCAAATCGGGGTGATCGATCATCACGCGCGTCGACCACAGCGGTGTCGCCCGGTCGCCACTGCGTTTTACCAGTTCCTGCCCGATAGAGCCGTCCAAAAGGGTGATATCTGCCATGTCATTACTCCTCAGGGCACCAATACCAGTTTTCCCGGAAGAGTCTTCGACTGAAAGTCAGCCTGAGCAATGCCAATATCCTTCAACGGATAGGTCCGGGAAACCAGTGGCTTAATCCGTCCGGTATTCACCAATTCCACAAGACGGGCAAAGACTTCGGGTGCCTGGTGCGTGCACCCATGTATGGTAATGTCGCGCAGATATATGTCCCGCAGATCAGCTTCGACAATCGGGCCTGCTAT
>NZ_JBXWSM010000067.1:0-23794 GCF_059613405.1 Ruegeria sp. BHSA118 | reverse complement strand
GCACCGCCACCCGGCTTTGCTGCGCCCGGCTTGGGAACCACCACGCGTTTGCGTTTGGTTTCCACCACGACATTCTTGGTGCGTCCGTGGCTGAAACTCTGTTTCACATTTCCGGGGCGTGCCCCGCCACGAAGACCCAATGTCTTTTTGCCGTCATTATCGCTCATAAAGCTCTTTACCCTTCCGCGCGGCCCCTGCCGCCGTCATCCGTTTCGCGCAAGCCACGCAGGCGCTGCGCTTCCTCTACAACACGTTTGGCGAGTCCGCCAGAGGCCAAGGCCGCATGAATCACCGTTTGGCGCCCAAATGCCTGTCCTAATTCGTCTGCCGTCAGCCAACCTATGTATTTCCCGAAGTGCGGCGTGCTCAGTTTGGACTTGCCGCGCCCCGATCCATCAGCGGCCTGAATCAGCACCTGCGCCTCTTCCCGGTCCAGCCACGTCTTGACCTTTTCATACCCGGCAACCGCGTCGCCGGACTTGCGCGCCAGACTGAGCAACTCAATCACGCGGCGCGCGATCTGTTTTTCAACCTCTGCCGCCAGGTCCTGAGGCACGGTCACCTGCGCCTTGAACCCCCGCGCAAACAGTTTCTTGCCAACGGCCTTGTCCAGCGCGGCACGATCCGCCGCCACATAAACGCCCCGCCCCGGCAGTTTCGCCGCGACATCCGGAAAGACCTGGCCGTCCGGCCCCGTCACAAAGCGGATCAAGCCATATTTAGGCTGAACCTCGCCCGTGGCGATGCACTTGCGCTCGGGTCCGTCGGACCGATCCTTATGGGCGCCACCGCGACTCATACACGCCACCCGAAGCCCGAGATCAGGCCTCGACCTCCTCGTCTGCCGCGTCGCCGTCGACGTCTTCTTCCGCCTGTTCCAGCTCGGCCGGATCAACCCAACCCAGCAGGATTCGCGCCGTCATGACCATATCTTGCGCCTCTTCCAGCGTTACACCGAAAGGCTCCAATACACCGTCATCCTTGACACGCTCACCATCGACGGTCGTCCAGCCACCGGCCAGTTCCCAGTCAGCGCAAGTTGCAAAGTCTTCCAGAGTCTTCACGTCGTCCCTGGCCAGCGCCTCTACCATCTGGGGTGTCAGACCTTCGAATTCAATGAGACTGTCCTCGGCCCCCAATTCACGCGCCGCATCCAGTGCCGCCTTGGCCTGTGCTTCCAGGAATTCGCGGGCGCGGGTTTGCAGTTCCTGCGCGGTACCTTCGTCAACGCCGTCGATGACCAGCAGTTCCTCGATCTCGACATAGGCAACCTCTTCGAGGTTGGTGAAGCCTTCCGAGACCAGCAGCTGTGCAAAGAATTCGTCCAGATCCAGGCTGTCCATGAACAGTTTGGTACGGGCTTCGAATTCCTTCTGACGGCGGGCCGATTCTTCGGCCTCGGTCATGATGTCGATGTCCAGACCGGTCAACTGGCTGGCCAGACGCACGTTCTGACCGCGTCGACCGATGGCCAGCGACAATTGTTCTTCGGGCACGACGACCTCGATCTTGCCGGCTTCTTCGTCCAGAACCACCTTGGAAACTTCGGCGGGTTGCAGCGCATTCACCAGGAAGGTTGGCTGATCTTCGTTCCACGGGATGATGTCGATCTTTTCACCCTGAAGCTCGTTCACAACCGCCTGCACACGGCTGCCGCGCATACCAACGCAGGCCCCGACAGGATCGATCGAGCCGTCATACGAGATCACCGCGATCTTGGCGCGCGAACCGGGGTCACGGGCCACGGCCTTGACCTCGATGATGCCGTCATAGATTTCCGGCACTTCCATCTTGAACAGCTCGGCCATGAATTCCGGCGCGGTGCGCGACAGGAAGATCTGATGGCCACGCACTTCGCGGCGAACCTCTTTGATATAGGCGCGCACCCGGTCATTCGGGCGATAGCTTTCGCGGCCGATCTTGTCGTTGCGGCGCAGAACCGCCTCGGCACCGCCCAGATCGACGATGACATTGCCAAACTCTTCACGCTTGACCGCACCGTTGATGATGGTGCCCGCGCGATCCTTGAATTCTTCGTACTGACGATCACGCTCGGCTTCGCGAACCTTCTGCAAAATCACCTGTTTGGCGGATTGCGCCGCGATCCGGCCCATCTCAACCGGCGGAACCTCTTCGACGAAGACGTCACCAACCTCGGGCGCTTCCATGTACTGCTTGGCCTGCTCGACGGTCATTTCGGCCTGATAGTTCTCAAGCTCTTCATCCTCGACCACGGTGCGCACGCGGGTAAAGGTCGCCTTGCCAGTCTTGCGGTCGATGGACACGCGAATGTCCATCTCGGCGCCGTAGCGGCTCTTGGCAGCACGGGCGAGCGATTCCTCCATCGCTTCGACAACCAGACCGGGGTCGATCATCTTTTCGCGGGCCACGGCCTCGGCGGTCTGCAGCAGCTCCAGCTGGTTGGCTGAGGTGATTGCCATCAGTTCGTCTCCTCTTCGGACCCTTCGGTCTCAATCTCGTCGAAAGCGTTTTCGTTCAGGGCACCGGCGTCTTTGCGCTGGCGCAGCATTTCCTTGATCAGATCATCGGTCAGGACCAGCTTGGCGTCGCTCAGCCAATCGAATTGCAGACCGATGGTGATGGTTTCATCCCCCTCGGGGATGTTGATCAGAACCTCATCCCCTTCGATCCCGGCCAATTCGCCCTTGAAGCGTCGGCGGCCGTCAATCAGTTCGGCGGTCTCGATCTTGGCCTCGTACCCTTCGAAGGTCTCGAAATCCTTGAGACGGGTCAGAGGGCGGTCGATGCCCGGGCTGGACACTTCCAATGTATAGGCATCAAGGATCGGATCCTCGACATCCAGCGTGGCGCTGACCGCGTTGGAAATTTCGGCGCAGTCATCCACTTCAATGCCGCCATCGGGCTTGTCGGCCATGATCTGAAGCGTGGTCTGCTTGCCGCTCATCAGGCGGATGCGGACCAGCTCATACCCCAGATCCTCGATCACGGGGGTGATGATCTCGGCCAGTCGCCGGTCAATGGCAGCTTTTGCTATCAGGTCGTTTGTCATCTGGTACTCTACCCTGTCAGTCGGGCACAAAAAAACGGGCGCGCGGCCCGTCGAATTTTCCGGTGGAGCCTTGGACCAGAAGTCCAACGCGCCGCTGTTGAAACTGCATATACGCAGGATGGCCCGAGTCTGCAACCCCCCGAGGGATTCGCATTCGGATTTACACCATCCACCACCGTTCGGCGATGCGACCATCGTCCAGCGCACCGTTCCCGGCAATCTGCCGCGGCATCCCGACAGCATCCGATACGGCAAGGGCCATGTCGGCCTCGGACGGGTGGAACCGGACACCGCGTGTGCCTCGCATTCCGGCCCGATCCGGAAGCGCCGCGATATCGACATACCCGTCCCGCAGCGCCTCGGCCCGCACGGCAGGGTCCGGGATTACAATGACCTCAAACGCGTCAGCCCATCCGGCCTGACCCTCTTTGTAATGCCCTTCGACACGGCGGCCCAGAAAATGGCGGCCATCTTCTGCCCGTTCGACACGATAGCAGCCGGTGCCGTTGGCCTTGCGCAACGGGGATACGGTTTCACCGGCGCGCGCAACGACAAAGCGGCTGTCGGCCAACAGGAAAGGCAATCCGGGATTTGCCTCGGCAAGTTCAAGCCGCAGGCGGTTGGGGGCAAGGGCCTCGGGCCTTCCGATTTCGGCCAGAACGGCCAGGACAACGGCAATCTGCAACGGTTCGCCATCGTGAAAGACCGCATCATCACGCAGATCAAAGTTCCAGACCCGTGCGTCGGCGTCGGTTTGCCAGCCGGTCGCAAGCTCACCGCGCAACGTACCATCCGGGGCGATTTCGGTCATTGTGTCGAAAACGGCCCCACGCGCCACTTGCTCGAGGCTGTCATCACGCGGAACGGCCAGACGCAATGTCCCGCCTTTCTTGGGCGTACCGGCAAGGGATGCTCCTGTCGCCGCCAGCAATGCGGCAGCGGCACCAGAGGCAAAGAGAGCACGGCGATCGATGCGGGTCATGCGACACCCTCCGCCACACGGTCCATGATCCGCACCAGTTCCGCGCTGATGCCCGGCTCGGACAGGGCGTGCCCCGCCTGACGAACCATCTTCAGCTCGGCATTCGGCCAGCGTTCCGCCAGCGACCACGCGGCCTGCGGCGGGCAGATCATGTCATAGCGCCCCTGCACGATATGGCCGGGGATATGCGCGATCCGGTCCATCTGATCCAGAATCTGCCCGTCCGTTTCCAGAAACGCCTTGTTGGTGAAATAATGATTCTCGAGCCGCGCAAAGGTGCGCGCGTATTCGCCGGGGCTTTCGCCAACCGATCCGTTGGTGTGGATCGAGGCCAGCGCGTTTTCCCAATGCGACCAGGCCCGCGCATACAGGATCTCTGTCGCGCGGTCGCCCGAAAACAGACGCTTGTTATAGGCGGCAATGGTGTCGTCCAGTTCAACCTCGGGCAGCAGCGAGGTGAATTTCTGCCATTGCTCGGGCCAGAACCGCCCGGCACCACCGCCGTAAAACCAGTCAAGCTCGGCCTGAGTCGCAAGGAACACCCCGCGCAACACCAACCGACTGACCCGGTCGGGATGGGTCTGCGCATAGATCAACGCCAGAGTCGCCCCCCAGCTTCCGCCAAAAGCGATCCATTCTTCGATCTCGAAGAGTTTGCGCAGCCGCTCTATGTCGGCCACCAGATGCCACGTCGTGTTGTCTTCGACCGAGGCGGCAGGGCGCGACCGGCCACATCCGCGCTGGTCAAACAGAATCACCCTGTAGGCCTGTGGATCGAAGTATCGCCTCATGGCCGGGCTGCACCCACCACCCGGCCCCCCGTGCAGGATCACGACGGGTATGCCGTCAGGATTTCCGCATTGTTCCACATAAATACGGTGCCCATCGCCCATATCGACCATCCGCTGGTCGAAAGGATCGATCGGCGGGTACAGATATTGAACTGCGCGCTTTTGGTCCGGGTACTTGTCCATTATGGCCCTATATAGTCCTTAAGCGTAAAAGAGCACACGGAGACAGGAATGCAAGCGCATCCGAACACGGTGGACCCGTCCGAGATCGCAAAATTCGAGGCGATGGCCGCCGAATGGTGGGACCCGCACGGGAAATTCAAACCATTGCACATGCTTAACCCGTGCCGGCTGGACTATATAACGCAGCAGATCGCCGGAGAATTCGATCGCGACCTAAAGTCACCTATGCCGTTCGAAGGCCTGCGCCTGCTGGATATCGGCTGCGGCGGCGGGCTGCTGAGCGAACCCATGGCCCGTCTTGGGGCCGAAGTCGTGGGCGCAGACGCGGCCGAAGGCAACCTGCCCGTGGCGCGCATTCACGCGGAACAGTCCGGTCTGAAGATCGACTATCGCCATACCACGGCCGAGGACATGGCCGCTGCCGGTGAGCAATTCGATGTTGTGCTGAACATGGAAGTGGTCGAACACGTGGCTGATCCCCTGTCCTATCTGACCGCCACGCGTCAGTTGCTCAAACCCGGCGGGTTGGAGATTTGTTCAACCATCAACCGCAACCCGAAATCCTATGCGATGGCGATTTTCGGGGCCGAGGTCATCATGCGCTGGCTGCCGCGCGGCACGCATGAATGGAACAAGTTCATCACCCCGGACGAGCTGTTCGACCTGCTGCGTCAGGCCGGGCTGGACCCGGTGGACCGCAAGGGGTTCCTGTTCAACCCGATTCTGTGGAGCTGGTCGATCTCGGATCGGGACTTGAGCGTGAATTACGTGACAGCGAGCGTGAAGCCGGGGTGAATTCAACACAACAATGAGAAAGATAAGTAACTGGACAATTAGGTGGTTTCTTCCGCTCTATGATCGAAACCCGCTCATCGGAAGCGTGTTGGGCCTCGCATGCATATGTTTTGCGCTCATTGCGGTTAGCGTATTCATGCTTGCGATTGAAGAAATTGCGGGAATTCCAATACCGTTAACTGCGTTATTATTGGCTCCTCTCTTCATCACGTTGATGAAACCCATTTTTATGATGATGTCCCTAGCGAGCGAATATTTATGGAGAACTTTTGGGGTTTATTCTCTTTTGAAAGTTAGTGGTTGCCCTATTCGCAAAAGCTATGAGCCTATGGAGTAGATTAAAGTCGTGGTGTGCCCTCAAGAGCCTGAAGCTGCCGTAGAGTAACACTTTAAGCCCCTACTCCCCTTCCAACTGCAACCGCAAATCCCGCAGTACGGGCAGCGTGCTGCGGACCCGCTCCAGCCCCAGCTCTCCGACCACGCGATTGATCAGCGGCGCAATCGACGAAATCGCCTGATCGCGCGCCCGTCGGCCTGCGGGGCTGATCGCCACCATCTTGCGGCGGGCGTCGTCCCAGTCGGGGCGGATGTGGATGTATCCGGCCCATTCCAGCTTGGCTAAAGTATTGGTCATCGCGCCACGGGTCACGTGGAATGTATTGGCCAGTTGCGCCGGGCTACGCTCGTCGCCGACGAAAACCAGATGATTCAGCACCGAGAAATGCGAAATTTCCATACCCTTGGGCAGCACCCGGCTGAGCCGGTTGCGCAACAACTGATCCGCGGTCAGGATCTCGCTGAACAGCGTAACCGCAAGGGCGTTGGTGTCTTCCGTCATTGTCCAGTTCTGTCAGGGTCCGGTGAAAGACCGGATATGTGTCAACGACGGCACGCGGCGGCGTGCCTCTGACACAGAACTATCATCCAAATCGAAAATGTGAATGCCCGGATCGGTAACTGCGTCGATCAGCACCTTTCCCCACGGGTCGACGACCATGCTGTGCCCATGGGTAAAACGCGTCTTTCCGCGCGTTGATGGGTGTTCCCCCGTTTGCGCGGGAGCCAAGACCCAACAGCCTGTCTCGATCGCCCTGGCCCGCAACAGCGATTCCCAATGCGCGGCGCCCGTAACAGGTGAAAACGCTGCCGGAACGGTCAGGATGCGCGCGCCTGCCTGCGCCAAAGCCGCATGCAGGTATGGAAACCGGATATCATAACAGATGGTCAAACCCACCTTGCCAAAATCGGTTTCGGCTATGACCGCCTTTTGGCCGGGGCGGTAGTTCTTTGATTCGCGAAACGTCTCGGTCTCGGTGACCTGCACGTCGAACATATGGATCTTGTCGTAACGCGCCACGATCTGACCTTGCGGATCGATCATGAAAGACCGGTTGGCAAACCGCCCGTCAGCGTCATGAGTCTTGATCCCCAGTGAGCCGATCAATACCCACACGCCCAGTCGAGCGGCCTGTTCCCGCAGGCCGGCCAAGGTGATGTCGTCTTCTTCGTGCTGAAGAACCTCGTTTTGCCGCGTCGTACTGTTTGACACGCAATTCGTGACCTCTGGCGTCAGGATAAACCGCGCACCCTGCCCTGCCGCGTCGGCCGCCATGGCGCGCACCATGTCCAGGTTTTTGACCGGATCATCCGTCGAGGTGATTTGCAGCAGCGCAGTCTTCATCAGGCCGCAAGCAGACGGTCAAGTTTGCCTTGCCGCTCCAGCTCGTAAAGGTCGTCGCAGCCGCCCACATGCTGTGACCCGATGAAAATCTGAGGCACGGTGCGTTTGCCGCCTGCGCGCTGGATCATCTCGGGTTTGCGTTTGGGGTGCATCAGAATGTCAACTTCCTTGAACTCAACGCCTTTCTGCTTCAGCAGACGCTTGGCCGCGTGGCAAAAACCACAGAGCGGCGAGGTATAGATTTCTACGGGCTTCATGTTCCGGTCCCTTTGGGTTTCGTGCGATCTTGGGCGAATTAGGCATCCTTGGCAACGCGCGCCAGTGCCAACACGAAAATATGATTTGCCCCTGCGGCCTGACACGCTCGCGTACACGCCGCCAGCGTCGCGCCGGATGTCATCACATCATCCACCAGCAGGACATTGCGCCCCTTCAATTGCAGTGCCCGCCTTGGGTGGATGTCAATTGCGCCTTCCAAGACCTCGCCCCTTTCCCGCGCGGTCTTTCCGTCCAACACCGGCGTCCGCCGTTTGCGCACCAGCAGATCCGGCACGCAGTCCAATCCGGTTTCTCGCCCCAGGTTGCGTGCCAACAGCGCAGACTGATTGTATCGCCGTTTCAGCAGGCGCGACCAATGCAACGGCACCGGAGCAATCACCATCCCAGGCCGCAGCAGCTCGCGCCCGGCCTGCGCCAGCCAACGTGCAGCGGGGCGGGCCAGTTCAGTCCGATCACCATGTTTAAATGCCAGAACAAGTGACCGCGCCTTCCCGTCATACATCAGCGCAGCGCGACCCGCTTTCCAGGGCGGAGGGGTTTTCAGACAATCGTCGCACTCCGTCCGGAACCTGTCTGCACTTCCGGTCACGGGCACACCACAACTTTCACAAACCGTGCCACCGATAAACGGCGTATCCCGCCAACACGCCCCACACAGGCCGAAATCGGATTCCGTCAACTCTCCGCAGCCCATGCAACGGGGCGGATAGATCAATGCAAGTGCAGTTTGAATCCGCTGCGCAATGCGATACTTGCGACCTATGAAACTGCCCGAGCCCACCACACCCTCTCTTTTCGACCGTAACGCCATTTTGCATCATCGCGCTCGCGCGAAGGACGAAGCCTTGTTCTTGCACCGCGCCGCAATCGATGAGGTTCAGGATCGGCTCTCCATGGTTAACAGAGCCTTTACGGCACCTGCGGTTGTGACCCCTTTCCCACAGCTTTGGGCGGACGTTTTTCCGGATGCCGCCATTGTCGCGGATGACGATGTGCTGTCGCTGCAACCCGATGCGCATGATCTGGTAATTCATGCGATGGCGCTGCATTGCGCCAATGACCCGGTCGGCCAGTTGATCCAATGCAAAAGAGCATTGAAACCGGATGGGCTGGTTCTTGTTCTATGCCTTGGGGGTGAGACCCTTCACGAATTGCGCGCCGCGCTGGGTCAGGCCGAAATCGAAATCACGGGCGGGCTCAGCCCCCGAATCGCCCCCATGGCCGAGCTGCGCGACCTCGGCGGATTGTTGCAGCGGGCCGGTCTGGCATTGCCAGTGGCCGATGCCGTACCGCTGACGGCAGAATACCGCGATATCTGGCACCTGATGCACGATCTGAGGGACATGGGTGAGACCAACGCTTTGGCTGCCCGGTTGAAATGCCCAACCCGACGCAGAGTGTTCGAAGCCACACAGCGCGTCTATTCGGATCATTTTTCGACGGAAACAGGCCGCCTTGCCGCAACCTTCGAACTGATTTGCCTGACCGGCTGGTCCCCCGATGACAGCCAACCAAAGCCGCTGCGCCCGGGGTCAGCCCAAATGCGCCTGGCAGATGCCCTGCGCACGAAAGAGGGCAAACTGCCGGATTGACGCGCAACCAAATCCCTTTATCTCAGGTCGGAACACGAAAACTCAGGAATGCTCAAATGTTTGATGCCACTCGTCCCGCTCATGCTCCTGCCGACCATCCCAAGGTCAAGATGGGCCGTGTTGGCATTTTGCTGGCCAATCTGGGTACACCGGACGATTACACCTATTGGCCGATGCGTCGCTATCTGAACGAGTTTCTGTCGGATCAGCGGGTCATCGACTATCCGAAATGGAAATGGCAACCGATTCTTCAGGGGATCATCCTCAGCAAACGGCCATTCAGTTCGGGTGAAGCCTACAAATCGATCTGGAATCACGAGAAGGGCGAAAGCCCGCTGATGACGATCACCAAGGACCAGACCGCCAAGCTGCGCGGCGCGATGCAGGATCGGTACGGGGATCAGGTGATGGTCGATTTCTGTATGCGCTACGGCAACCCCTCAACAAAGTCCAAAGTGCGCGAGATGGTTGCCGCGGGCTGTGACCGTATTCTGTTCTTCCCGCTTTACCCACAATACGCGGGCGCAACCACAGCCACCGCCAATGACCAGTTCTTTCGTGCACTGATGGATGAGGCCTGGCAGCCCGCCACGCGAACCGTACCCGCCTATTTCGACCAACCCGCCTATATCGACGCTTTGGCGCAATCCGTTGAACGTGCATATGCAGCTGCTGAGACAAAACCCGATATTCTGGTCTGCTCGTATCACGGGATGCCGGAACGGTATCTGCAACAGGGTGACCCCTATCATTGCCAGTGCGCCAAGACGACACGGCTGCTGAAGGAACGGCTGGGATGGTCGGATGATCAGCTGGTTTCGACGTTCCAGTCGCGATTCGGCCCCGAGGAATGGCTGAAACCCTATACAGTGGATCATGTGGCGGATCTGGCCAGGCAGGGCAAAAAGAACATAGCGGTCATCGCACCGGCATTCTCGGCCGACTGCATCGAAACGCTGGAAGAGATCAACGAAGAGATCAACGAAAGCTTCGAAGAAGCAGGCGGCGAAACCTTCACCTATATTCCATGCCTCAATGACGATAAGGCGCACATTGCTGCATTGGGCACGGTGATCGAAGAAAACTTGCGCGGCTGGCTGGACTGACCGGCACAGCCTTGTGAAAACAAAAAAGGCGGTGGATTGCTCCACCGCCTTTTTCATGAATTCCGTGTCGGATTAGCTTGCAGCAACAGCAGCAGCAACAACGACCAGCAGGATCAGCGGCAGCAGGATGCCCTGCGACGAACCCTGAGTTTCTTCTACAACAACAGGTGCTTCAACAACCGGCTCTTCCAGGTTACCAGCATAAGCGGTCGAAGCGGCAGCAGTCAGTGCAGCAGCGAGAACGAGTTTCTTCATATTAACCTCCAGAATTTGCGCAGTTCCAATGCCCGGAACCACACATCTAAGACTTACCTCGTGGTTTTTTCTAATCAGCATTGACGCTGGAATGCAATTGCAACTTGATCGCTAAGCGGGTTCCCACACGAAAATGTCGTCAAATTAGCAACACTTGCGTGCCGACCTTCGCCATCGAGAACAGCTCGGCGATGTCTTCGTTGAAAAGGCCGATGCATCCATTCGACGATCTGCGACCAATTTTACGCGTATCGTGCGTGCCGTGAATGCGGTAATACTTCCAGCTCAGGTATAAAGCGTGTGTTCCCAGCGGGTTATCCGGCCCCGGAGGAATATAGTCCGGCCATTCCGGATTTCGTTTTTTCATCGACGGCGTCGGAGACCAGCTGGGCCCTTCAACCTTTCTGATCACGCTGGTACGCCCGCGCCGGGTGAGTTCTTCGGTCAGCGGAACCGACGACGGGTACAATTTGTACACCGATTGATCATCCGACCAATAATGCAGCGCTCTTGAGACGGTATCGACCAATATGGCGCCATTTCTGGTGTTCGAGAAATACGGTTGCCAATCCAATGCCCGGAACCCGGATACGTTGCGGCGAACCGCCGGTTCAGTCTCGGGTGCAGGGCGCAGCGGGTCGCCCGGGATATATTGCGCCAGTGCCGGGGTTGCCAGCGTCGCGGTGGCCCCTGCCAGAAATCCCCTGCGTGTGGGCGAATGAATACGCTTTTTGACCATGACAACGGGTCCTGTGTTTAGATGAGGTCTGAAATCTATGACATTCTATTGCCAGAATGCTTCAGTCGCAAATCAAACCGGCAGAATCACGCAAGTTAGGGCCATTGCGCGTTTGCTCAGAGCCGTCAGGCGCGCTATGCCCTGTAAAGACACAATAACCAGGTCGATCATGACGCGTATCGTTTCTTTACTCTTGATTTGCTTTGTCGCGCTGGCGGCATGTACAGACACCGGCACTACGACCATTGGTGCAGACGGTCGCCCGCTGCCCACGGTCTACAAAATTCGCGGCAACCCGGAAAAGCTGCAGTTCCGTATGGTTGATTCGGTCAATGCCCTGCGCCAGGCCCAGGGATTGCAGCCTGTCCAGCTGAACGCGCAGCTGAACGCAGCAGCGGCGACCCATTCCAAGGACATGGCCAGACAGAACCGGCCCTGGCACTTTGGGTCCGACGGCTCCTCGCCGATCGATCGGGCTGCGCGGGTCGGATATTTCGGCACGTTCCTCGGTGAAGCCATTTCCGAGACCTACGAAACCGAAACCGAAACCCTTGCCGCGTGGATGCAGGAACCCGGACCGCGAGCCGTCATCATGGACCGCAAGGCCACGCAGATGGGGTTCGCCTGGCACCAGGAAAAAGGCGGGAAAATCTGGTGGACGCTGGAAATGGGAACCGGCGGCTGATCCCGATCCCCGTTTAGACAAAAAGCCCCCGGATTTCGGGGGCTTTTTTTCAGATTACGCTGCTTGCATGGACTGCGCTTCGGTCAGGATCGCATAAAGCTTGACCGGATCGGGGTTCGCCCGAAGCTTGGTGCACACCGAGGTGTCCCTCAGCGTGCGTGACACAAGGGCCAGCGCCTTGAGGTGATCAACTCCGGCCTCTTCCGGTGCAAACAGTGCAAAGGCAATGTCCACGGGTTGACGATCAACCGATCCAAAGTCGATGGGCTTTTCCAGCATGACGAATACGCCAGAAACCGAATCCAGCTCGGGCAAACGCGCGTGCGGAAGCGCCACGCCATGCCCCACGCCGGTCGGGCCCAGGCTTTCCCGTTCGAGCAGACAGTCGACGACGGCCTGCGAGTCGAGCCCCAGATTGGCGGCTGCTACATCGCCGATTTCCTGAAACAACCGCTTCTTGCTGGAAGCGGCGGATAGTACACGTACTGCTTCGGGCTTTAGTATGCTCGAAAGCTCCATGATCACGCTCCATGGGCACCGCACCCGCCTCGGCGGGTGCCGCCCCGTATCCTTGCCTGTTAAGGATCAATCCAGCCGATATTACCGTCTTCGCGACGATACACGACGTTCAATCCATCCTTGTTCTCATTTCTGAACACCAGCACCGGGGCACCGGCAAGTTCCATTTGCATTACGGCTTCACCAACGCTCAAAGATGGGATCTTTGTTTCCATCTCAGCCACAATCATGGGCTGTAGCGATTCGGGTTCATCGGCCGTGTCCGATTCGTCAGAGGCGAGGATATAAGAGGACGCCCCAAAGAGTTCAACCGGCTCGGACCGATCCTTGTGATGGTCCTTCAAACGACGTTTGTAGCGCCGCAGTTGTGTTTCCATTTTGTCGCAGCATGCCTCGAACGCCGCATAAATTTCGGTTGCATGCGCCTTGGCCTGAGCGGTCAGCCCGGTGGACAGGTGCACTGTTGTTTCGCATACATATTCATGCGCTGAACGGGAAAAGACGACGTTGGCATCGGTAGGCCGCTGGGCATATTTACCCACAACCTCGCCCAATTCGGTCTGCACGTGAGTCTGAAGCGCCGCACCGATGTCGATCTGTTTTCCGCTGATTTGGTAACGCATGTGATCTCCTTCACAATTCACACCCATTCTGACGTCACGTTACGCGACGAACTTGTTTTTATCGGGTGGGGGGTCGAGACACTTTCCGCGGTTGTCTTAACTCCAGCCCTTCAACGAAGGGACAACGATCTCCAGACTGGAACCGGGTAAATGCCATGGGACAATTGAGGCAAGAGACGACGGAAGAGTCAATCAAAACAGGTGTGTATATACGCGATTTCCGCCATGCACCCGGCGCAGACCATAACAAGCCTATGAAATACGGAAGTTTTCGCCAAGATAGACACGGCGGACATTCTCGTTCTCGACGACTTCGTCAGGTGTGCCGGACATCAGAACCTGCCCGTCATGCAGGATATAGGCGCGGTCAACAATTTCCAGCGTTTCCCGCACGTTATGGTCGGTGATGAGCACAC
Source organism: Ruegeria sp. BHSA118 (assembly GCF_059613405.1). Lineage (NCBI taxonomy): Bacteria > Pseudomonadati > Pseudomonadota > Alphaproteobacteria > Rhodobacterales > Roseobacteraceae > Ruegeria > Ruegeria sp. BHSA118. The sequence continues at coordinate 10,117 of NZ_JBXWSM010000067.1, read as the reverse complement.
CGATACCCCGTTTTTTCAGGTCGGCAACCAGATGTCGGATATCGCCGACGCTGATCGGATCAACACCCGCAAATGGTTCGTCCAGCAAAAGATATTTTGGGTCTGCGGCCAAACATCGCGCTATCTCAACGCGGCGGCGCTCACCGCCGGAAAGGGCAAGAGCCGGCGCGCGACGCAGATGTTCGATCGAGAAATCCGACAACAGCTCTTCCAGCCGTTCTTTCCGCCTGTGAGCATGAGGAACCGTGATATCCAGTACCGCGGCGATATTGTCCTCGACGCTCATACCGCGAAAGATGGACATCTCCTGCGGCAGATAACCGATGCCCATTCGCGCACGCCGGTACATCGGCAACGTCGTAACATTCTGGCCATCTATCGTGACTTTACCGGCCTCCGGGAAAACAAGCCCTGCCACGGAATAAAAAGTCGTGGTCTTACCCGACCCGTTGGGTCCCAACAGGGCAACGACTTCGGACCGGTCCAGCGTCATCGAGACATCGCGGATCACCGTTTTCTTACGGTAAGATTTCCGCAGCTTCTCAATTCGCAGCCCGGAATCGCCTTCGGCCACTGACAGGTCGGGTCGCGCCATCAGTTGTTTCCCTGCTGAAGGATCGTCTTGACGCGCCCGGTCATGGTCGCTGTACCGGTTGTCAGATTGGCGTTCATCTGGTCGCCGCTGATGATGCTGGGGCCTTGCGTCAGCAGGACGTTGCCTTTCATGACGATCACACCGGAATCGATCGTATATTCTGCCCAATCGCCCTCTGCCGCATCCGGCGGGCTGACCAGAACAACATTCTCAGTGGCTTCCATCCGTTCAATTGCAGAGCGTTCCTCGTTGTAGATCACGAGAACCCGTTCAGCGGTCAGCCGCATTTCGCCCTGAATGACGACGACATTTCCGAGGAATTCGGCAGAACCGTCCTCCTGGTTGACGTTCAATATTTCGGATGTGACCTCGACCGGAAGGCTCGGGTCGGCATTTGCGGAACCAAAAGCCACCTGCGCCTCCTGCGCAGTCGCGGTTACGGCACCTGCAAACAGAGCAAGGCACAAAGGAACAAAACGAAAATCGAACACAGGTTATCTTTCTGCTTTTTCAGGCTCGTATACCAGCTTCACGCCGTCTGTAAAAACAATATGGACCGGTCCGTCCTTTTTTTCAGTCCCAAAGGTCATGCGTCCGGCGGAAAAATTGCCGATCGGCCCGGTTCCGTTCACCCGCCCCGGCGTGTCGCCCCGGATTTCGTCCAGCGACGTGTTGAGCAGGTCAGTCGTGACCTGAAGCCCATCGGCAGTGGTAATCATCACGTCGCCGACAAAAGTTGCCGTGCCCTCATCAGGGCGGATCAAACCTGAATTGGAATCCAGAAATATCGTTCCACCGCTGAGAAGCCCCAGACGGCCCCGAAATTCGGATGCGGTCGGGGTTTCGTCTTCGCCGCCCTGCTTGGCTTGGATGGCTTCGATCTGGACATCTTCGCCTTTTCGGGTTGTCCCACGATATTTCGGCTGTGTGACCACCTGCTGCGCCAGCCGCTCGTCAATGTCTTTTTCTGCGAATGGCACCGATACGTTGGTTTCGATGCTGCGGGACAGCAGGAACACTGTGGACAGCATCAGAATGGCCGCCAGCGGCAACAGAACCTTCAGGAACTGTACCATGCGGGAATACCTGTCCACTTCGGCCTCCCTCAGCCCAGACCGACGCGCAAGCAGTCGTGGATATGCAGAAGACCCAGCGCCTGCCCGGATGCAGCCTCGTCGACCACAAACAGCGAAGTGATCTTGCGATCATTCATGATTGCCACCGCCTCTTCGGCCAATGCGCCCGGTGTTATAGTGGTCGGATTGGCGGTCATGACCTGCTCGGTCGTTTTATCCAGCAGACCATCCATATGCCGCCGCAAGTCACCGTCCGTAATGATGCCCGACAAGTGCCCCTGCGCATCCGTTACACCGGCCACGCCGAAGCCCTTTTGGCTGATTTCGATCAGCGCGTCGCTCATCGGAGTGTTCGCCGCGACCAGAGGCAGGGCGTCGCCGGTATGCATCAGGTCACGCACCGTACTCAGCCGCGCACCCAGCTTTCCGCCGGGATGGAAGGCGCGAAAATCCTCGGGGCGGAAGTCGCGATACTTCATCAGCGCAATGGCCAGCGCATCGCCCATGGCAAGGGTCAGCGTCGTCGAGATCGAAGGCACCATGCCGAAACCGCAGGCCTCGCCCATCGACGGGATCAGCAGATGTACATCGGCCTGTTTCATCAACGTGCTTTCGGGCTTGCTGGACAGACCGATCAGCGGAATGCCAAAGCGGCGCGTAAAGGCCAGCAGGTTGGCCAGCTCGGGCGCTTCTCCCGAATTCGAAATCGCCAGCACCACATCGCCTTTGGAAACCATGCCCAGATCACCATGGCTGGCCTCGGCCGGGTGCACGAAATAGGCGGGCGTTCCGGTACTGGCCAGAGTGGCGGCAATCTTGTGGCCGATATGGCCCGATTTTCCGATGCCACTGATGATTATGCGCCCGGTGGCTTTCAGGATCAGATGCACCGCCTCTGCAAAATGCTCGTCAAGGCTGTCGGCCAGCACGTCCAACGCGCGGGCTTCGTCAGTGACGACCTGGCGGGCGGTTCTCAGGAATGCTTCGGTGTCGGTCATGAGTGTGCAAAGATATCCGTTTCGGGCCAACCGGCGAGGTCCAGCTTCGCACGCATCGGCAGGAAATCAAAACAGGCCTGCGCCATCTCGGTCCGGCCCTCGCGCGCCAGCCGCTTGTTCAACTCGTCGCGCAGGCGGTGCAGATAAAGAACGTCCGAGGCCGCATAGTCCAGCTGGGCATCCGTCAGGGTTTCAGCGCCCCAATCGCTCATCTGCTGTTGTTTCGAGATATCCACGCCAATCAGTTCCTGGCACAGGTTCTTCAGCCCGTGACGGTCGGTGTAGGTACGCACCAGCCGGCTGGCGATTTTGGTGCAGTATACCGGCGCGGCCAGGGCGCCAAAGGTGTGGTACATCGCGGCGATGTCGAACCGCCCGAAATGGAACAGCTTCAGGACATCGGGGTTTTCCAGCATGGCACTCAGATTCGGGGCTTCGGTCTGGCCCTTGTCCACCTGGATGATATGGCTGTTTCCGTCGCCGCCTGACATTTGGATCACGCACAGGCGGTCGCGATGCGGGTTCAGCCCCATGGTTTCACAGTCAATGGCCACAACTGGGCCCAGATCCAGCCCATCCGGCAGATCGTTTTTGTACAAATGGTTCGCCACGCGACTATTCCTTTGTGCGATATCGCCCCCGAGATAGGCGGTTTGGTTCCCAAACTCAACGCCGTCCGAAAGTCGCGGGCCATTCGACGCCAAATCCTTGACCATATCCCCATCGGGGGGATATGGATAAGCCATGTCGCACAACGCCCACCAGTCACATCCACAGATCACGGCCCGGCTGAAGCGGGCCCATGGACACTTGGCCAAGGTCATTGCCATGCTCGAGGGGCAGGCCCCCTGTTCGGACGTCGCCCAACAGTTGTTTGCAGTAGAAAAGGCCGTCACCAATGCCAAACGCGCATTGATTCATGATCATATCGAACACTGCCTGTCCGCTGACAACGATGGCGGCGAGATCAAAGACTTCAAAGCGATTACAAAGTACCTCTGAGCCATGCTGAGTATTCTGAGACACCGCACCTACCGCCACCTGTTCGCCGCCCAGATCGTCGCCCTGACCGGAACCGGGCTGGCCACGGTCGCCCTTGGGTTGCTCGCCTTTGATCTGGCCGGGAATGCTGCGGGCCTTGTCCTTGGCACGGCACTGACGATCAAGATGGTGGCTTACGTCACCGTTGCACCGCTCGCCGCTGCTTTTGCCGAGCGTCTGGATCGTCGCAAGATGTTGGTCGTGCTGGATCTGATCCGCGCTGCGGTTGCAGTGTGCCTGCCTTTCGTGACCGAAATCTGGCAAATCTACGTGCTGATCTTCGTGCTCCAATCGGCGTCGGCGGGCTTTACGCCCGCCTTTCAGGCCACGATTCCGGACGTTCTGCCAGACGAAACTGACTACACGCGTGCCTTGTCGCTGTCACGCCTGGCCTACGACATGGAAAGCCTTCTGAGTCCGATGTTCGCCGCAGCATTGCTGCTGCTGGTCAGCTTCAACAGCCTGTTCTGGGGTACTGCGCTGGGTTTTGTCGCATCGGCATTGCTGGTTGTCTCGGTCGTGCTTCCGTCACCCAAGCCAAGCCGCCCCCGCGGTATCTATGACCGCACCACGCGCGGCATACGTATCTATCTGAAAACACCCAGGTTGCGCGGACTGCTTGCGCTCAGCTGGAGCGCCGCGGCACTGAGCTCGATGGTGATCGTGAACACCGTGGTCATCGTGCGCGCCAATCTGGGCCTGTCGGAAAGCGCGGTGGCCATTGCCCTGGCCGGGTTCGGGGGCGGATCGATGCTTGCAGCCTTTACCTTGCCCCGCCTTCTGGATCGGATCGAGGACCGTCGGGTCATGGTCGCGGGCGCCGCTTTTGCCACTGGTTCCATGGCCGTCGCGGCGATGTTGGCCGCAATTGCTCCTCTGTCGCTCGGGCTGCTGACCGCGTTGTGGGCATTTACCGGTTTCGGATACTCCACCACCCTGACACCTTCCGGCCGCCTTTTGACCAGGTCGGCCCACCCCGAGGATCGTCCCGCCGTCTTCGCCGCACAGTTTACCCTGTCGCATGGCTGCTGGCTGGTTCTTTATCCGCTGGCGGGGTGGCTGATGACCGTGTTCGGCACGACCGTCACACTCAGCAGCATGGCGACGCTGTCCGTGGCGGGCGTCGTCGGTGCAATCGGCCTGTGGCCGCGCCTCGACCAGGAACCGATCACCCATGATCACCCCGACCTGCCGCCCGATCACCCGCATCTGGCCGGCTCAGGCCCGCACGCGCATCCGATCATCATCGACGATCTGCACCCGCGCATCCCACGCGAACCCTGAGCGGGCGCTTCGACCTGATCTTAACCCGGAACGACCACGAACCAGAGCCCCAATGGACCAGCTTGACCGTCGCATCATCGCCGCCCTGCAAGCCAACGCACGCGCCTCGACCACGCAGATTGCGACCACGCTGGGTGTTGCCCGGACAACCGTGCACGAGCGAATAAACCGGATGGAACAGCGCGGCCTGATCGAAGGATATTCCGTGCGCCTCGGGTCCACCGAAGACACCCCGAAAGTGCAGGTCATCGTCATGCTTGAAGTGCAGCAAAAGGAAACCAGCCGGATCATCAAGCGGCTCGAAGCCTACCCCGAAGTCAAACTGTGCCTGTCGATCAACGGAGAGTTCGACCTTATGCTGTCGGCAGAGGCCCCAAGGCTGGAGGATCTGGACATTCTGGTCGATGACCTGGCGAAAATTCCCGGTGTCCTGCGCACCAATACCAGCGTTGTTTTCGGGCGCAGGATAGATCGAAACTGAAGCGGCGATAACTCTCTGTAAACCGATCGTTGGCTAGCTTGGCCGGGATAGATCAGAATCCCGGACCGGCAGAATGCCAAATCAGAAGTTCCCGCTGTTACTCATGTTGATGCATGTGCTTTTGGCGCAGGCAGGGTTTGCCATGCCGGATGCCAAAACCGGTAACCTGTGCGATCATGCCGCGCGCCGCGCCGCTCTGTCCGAAGGCGTGCCCCTGGACGTGCTGCGCGCCATCTCGCGGGTTGAAACCGGGCGCACACTGGACGGCCGGTTGCAGCCTTGGCCCTGGACGATCAACGTCGGCGGTCAGGGGTACTGGTTCAAGTCCGAGGTCGAAGCCAAGGCCTATGCGTTCAAAATCTTCAAATCGGGCGCCCGCAGCTTTGATGTCGGCTGTTTTCAGATCAATTATCGCTGGCACGGCAAAGCCTTCCGTTCGATCGACGCGATGTTCGATCCAGATGAGAACGCAACCTACGCCGCCCGTTTCCTGAATGAACTCCATGCCGAGCTTGGATCGTGGCCCGCGGCAGCAGGGGCTTATCATTCCCGCACAACTTCGCTTGCCGAAGCTTACAAAGAGCGGTTTCAAACCGTGCTGGCACAGCTCGAAGGGGGCCCCCGAACCCGGGTAGCGGCCACATCTCGGGATCCGTTCACCGGGGCCGGACTCCCCTTGATCCCCATTCCGACGGCCTCGCCCCGCACCGGCGCGCTTGGGTCTCTGGTGCCAGCCGCAGGCGCCGCAACCGCGTTTATCGCCTTCAACTAGGAGTTTCGCGTGCCCAAGGTCAACATCCAGTCGCTGTTTTCGCCTACTGTCCTGCTGGCGATTGCGCTGATGACGGTCATCGTCATGATGATCCTGCCAATGCCAGCCTGGGTTCTGGACGTGGGGTTGGCGGCCTCCTTTGCGCTGGCCATCCTGATCTTCACCCTGACGCTGTTCATTGAACGCCCGCTGGACTTTTCGTCCTTCCCGACGATTCTGCTGGCGTCTTTGATGTTGCGCCTGTCGCTGAATGTGTCGTCGACGAAACTGATCATCGGGCAGGGGCACACCGGCCCGAATGCGGCAGGAGACGTGATCGAAGGTTTTGCCAGTTTCGTCATGGGCGGCAGCATTTTTCTTGGCCTGGTGGTGTTCGGCGTTCTGTTGATCGTGAATTTCATGGTTATCACCAAAGGCGCCGCCCGCATGGCCGAAGTCGGCGCGCGCTTTGCCTTGGACGGGATGCCGGGAAAGCAACTTGCCATCGACAGCGACATGTCGGCCGGGGCAATCGATCATCAGCAGGCCAAGGAACGGCGAGAGCTGGAACAGCAGGAGACGACATTCTTCGGTTCGCTCGACGGTGCGTCGAAATTCGTGAAAGGTGACGCTGTCGCCGGGCTTCTGATCACGTTGCTGAACCTTGTCATGGGCCTGGTCATGGGCGTTGTCGTGCATGGTATGCCTGTGGCCTCGGCGTTCGAAACCTATGCGATTCTGACCGTCGGCGACGGGTTGGTGTCCCAAATTCCCGCCGTCATCATTTCCATAGCGTCTGCCCTGCTGCTGGCACGGGGCGGCACGCAAGGGGCCACAGACAACGCCATCTTTTCTCAATTTGGTCGCCACCCCGCAGCATTGTCGACTGTCGCGGTGCTCATGGTCCTTTTCGCTCTGGTGCCCGGTCTCCCTTTTCTGCCGTTCATCCTGGGCGCGGCCATTCTGGGATATGCGGCTTACAATGTTCACCGAAAGCAGCAAGATGCAGCGGCATCGGCAAACCTGCCCTCGACGGAAACCGCAGCGCCGTCATCCCAGGCTATCGGCGACATCCTGGACCTGGATGATGTCCATCTGGAATTTGCGCCGGATCTGGTCAGCATGGTTCTGAACCCTGGCACCGGGCTGGACGCCCGTATTGCCAATATGCGGACCTATGTGGCGTCGACCTTTGGCCTGATCCTGCCCGAGATCCGCTTGACCGACCGCGCCGACCTTCCGACCGGAACGTATGTGATCAAGGTTCAGGGCGTCGAACAGGCACGCGGTGTCTTGCATCCCGATCTCATCCTGGCGCTCGTGCAGGACGGGTTTGACCTGCTGCCGGAGGGCAATGACGTGACCGAGCCGGTCTATGGTGCACCGGCGCGCTGGATCCTGCCGAAAGATCAGGAGGACGCCGCGCTGAGCGGTGCCACCATAGTTTCACCGCCCGAGATTCTTGCCACTCATCTGCTGGAGATCATCAAACAGAACTTCTCGCGCCTGCTGACACTAAAATCCCTCCGGCGCCTGCTGTCGGAAATGACCCGCCTGAGCGACCCGGTACGCGCCGAAGCCAACCGCAAGCTGCTGGATGAACTGATCCCCGACAAAGTGCCGATCGACACGTTGCACGCTGTTCTGCGCCTGCTGCTCGACGAACGTGTGTCGATCCGGAACATGGCGCTGATCCTTGAAAGTGTCGCCGAAGCGCGGCTGACCACAACCCAGCCCGAAGGCATCTGTGAACTTGTGCGTCAGCGTCTTGGCTTTCAGCTGGTCGCGGACATGAAGCGCGAGGATGGTTCGATCCCTCTGATCCAGTTGGCCCCGGAGTGGGAGGACACATTCGCCTCTTACCAGATCGACGCCCCAAATACTGGCATGGATGTCGCGCTGCCCCCGAACGTGTTCAACAAACTGGCCGACGGAGTTGTGAGCACCATCGCCAAATCCGCTGACAACGGTCTGTTTCCGGCCGTCGTGACCTCGACCCGGCGCCGTCGGTTGCTGCGCACCGTCATGCAGGCCCGCGGCGTCTCCAACCCGGTTTTGTCCTTCGAAGAAATCGGGCTGGAAGCCAAACCTGCCTTGGTCGGAACTGTTGCAGCGTGATTGCCCTGCCGCCAGATATGCTGTCGCAGCTGGCCGAAGCAATCTGGCAGGCCTTTGTCGTGTTTCTGCGTGTCTCCGCTCTTGTCTCGCTGCTTCCAGCATTCGGTGAGCGCAGTATTCCGACACGGGTAAAGCTTGGTGCTTCCGTTGCTTTTACGCTGATCATACTGCCCGCTGCGCCCCCCGTCAGAATTGATCCCAGCCTTTGGGCGACCGTGCGGCTGGTCGGCACCGAAGTCCTGATCGGGCTTGTCCTGGGGATAGGCTTGCGCCTGTTCGTTCTTGCACTGCAAACCGCGGGGTCTGTTGCGGCTCAGTCCACGTCATTGTCGCAACTGCTGGGTGGCGCGGCGGCCGATCCGGTCCCCGCCATGGGATACCTGCTGACCCTGGCAGGACTGACACTTGCTGTAATCATGGACCTGCACGTCCGGGCCGCGCAGTTCCTGATCCAGAGTTATGCCCTGTTCCCAATAGGGCTGGCACCCGAAGCCGCGGATGTGTCGCGCTGGGGATTGCATCAGGTCGCCAACAGCTTTGGGCTGGCTTTTGCACTGGCAACGCCGTTCGTCATCGCCTCTTTGATCTATAACCTGGCACTTGGGGTCATCAACCGGGCAATGCCCCAGCTGATGGTGGCCTTCGTGGGCGCTCCTGCAATCACCTTCGCCGGGCTGTTTCTGTTGTTCGCCGGCACACCGCTGATCCTGCCCGTGTGGGCGGACGCGCTGGTCGCCTTCTTCACCAACCCAATGGGAGCGCAAAGATGAGCGCGGGTGATGACGACGGCGACAAGTCATACGAACCGACACCGCAAAAGCTGTTGAAAGCGCGCGAGAAAGGTGAAGTTCCAAAATCCAACGACTTGTCGGTTGTGGCGGCATATACCGGGCTTCTGATCGCCCTTCTTACAGCCGGTCAATACACCGTCGAGCATATGGGCACCGTGTTCATGGTCCTGATCGATCAGTCCGACGCATTTGCACGGCTTCTGACGGATGGGCCATCGCATGCTCCGGTTGCGGGGGTTTTGAAAATTGCCCTGCTGCCTGTTGCTTTGCTGTTCTGCCTTCCTGCGGCGGCTGTTCTGCTGAACTTGATCGCCCAGCGCGCGCTGATCTTTGCCCCAAGCAAATTGAAACCAAAACTTTCGCGTATCTCTCTGGTTTCGAACGCAAAGAACAAGTTCGGGCGGGGCGGCCTGTTCGAGTTCGCCAAAAGCACCACCAAACTGTTGATCTACAGCACCTGCCTTGCGCTTTTTCTGAAAGCCAACCTAACCGGGATTCTGTCTGCCAGCGCGGCGCCGGCAAAGTCATCCATTCTGCTGATGATGAACCTGCTGTTTCGCTTTCTGTTCATCGTGATCGCAATTGCGCTGGCCATCGGGGTTGTCGATTTCCTTTGGCTATATGCCGAACACATGCGCAAGAACCGTATGTCGCGCAAGGAGATCATGGATGAAACCAAGGATGCCGAGGGCGACCCCCATGTCAAACAACACCGGCGCCAGCGTGCACAGGAAATCGCAACCAACCAAATGTTGGCAGATGTTCCAGGTGCGGATGTCGTGATCGTAAACCCCACCCATTATGCCGTGGCGTTGAAATGGACACGGGTTGCGGGCAGCGCCCCGGTTTGTGTTGCCAAAGGGGTGGACGAAATCGCCGCCACCATCCGATCCGCCGCAGCACAAGCAGGCGTTCCGATCCATTCAGACCCTCCCACAGCGCGCGCACTTCACGCGACCGTGGACATAGGTCAGGAGATCGC
>NZ_JBXWSM010000066.1:0-24106 GCF_059613405.1 Ruegeria sp. BHSA118 | reverse complement strand
ACGCCGGGCGTTTCCGTGACGGTACCGATCCGAGCGACGGTTTCACCGGCATCCGCCAGCAGGGCCGACAGCTCATCCGCCTTGTCCGCGGCGCACACGACAATTAGGCCGATGCCGCAATTGAAGGTCTTGAGCATTTCCGACTCAACGATACTGCCGGTCGCTGCCATCCAGCCAAAGACAGCGGGCAGCTGCCAGCTGTCCAGATCGATCCGGGCCCCCAGCCCTTGAGGCAGCACGCGCGGTAGATTTTCGGTCAGCCCACCGCCGGTGATATGCGCCAGCGCGTGCACACCACCCGCACGAACCGCAGCCAAAGCGGGTTTCACGTAAAGGCGTGTGGGCGTCAGAAGTGCCTCACCCAGATTGCCCTCTCCGAAGGGCGACGGCGAATCCCAGCCCAGACCGGACAGTTCGACCAGCTTGCGCACAAGCGAATAGCCGTTGGAATGCACCCCGTTCGAGGCCAGACCCAAAAGGACGTCTCCAGCTTGAACACCCGCGGGCAGATCCGCCCCGCGTTCCATCGCACCGACTGCAAAACCAGCCAGATCAAAATCGCCATCGGGATACATTCCCGGCATCTCGGCGGTTTCACCACCGATCAGGGCGCAGCCAGACTGCGCGCAGCCTTCGGCAATCCCTTCGATGATCCGTGCCGCCGTATCGGTATCCAGCCTGCCGGTCGCGAAATAGTCGAGGAAGAACAGCGGCTCGGCCCCCTGACAGATCAGGTCATTGACGCACATGGCCACCAGATCAACGCCAACCCCGTCCACGACGCCGGTATCAATCGCAATCCGCAGCTTGGTGCCCACGCCATCCGTCGCACCGACCAGGATCGGGTCCTGGTATCCGGCAGCCTTAAGATCGAACAGCGCGCCAAATCCACCCAGGCCGCTCATCACACCGGGGCGGTTGGTCCTCTTGGCGGCGGGTTTGATCCGATCGACCAAGGCGTTGCCCGCGTCGATATCCACACCTGCATCGGCATAGGTGATTCCGTTTTTACCCGCTGTCATGTCCGGTCCCTCAAGAAAGCTTTGCGGGCGAGTTAGTCGATTGTGGCGTTTGTTGCAACGGTCAGGCTTGACGCGGCTGTTCACCGTGATACGCAATGCGCCTAGGCGGGCCTGTAGCTCAATTGGTTAGAGCAGAGCGCTCATAACGCTTTGGTTGGGGGTTCGAGTCCCTCCGGGCCTACCATTTCGCCGAAACATCCGGGTTGGTTGTTGCCGTCTGGACGTTGATGCGCTGGCTTATCCGTCCGAATCTTCCAACCCAAAATAGGCGTCGAACTCCTCCTGGGTTACTTGCCATTCATAGGAATAACCGTCGCGCCCACCAAAGCTGTAATCCTCGTGACTGCCGGACAGGCCCGGATCTTGATGCACATCCGCCAAATACGCCTCGAATTCAGCAGGATCGACCCAGAACGAAGCATCCATGATCATCATGTAATAATCATAGGCAACAGGCTCATCGAACTTGCCGAAGTCATTCTGCAAATAGTCCAGCATTTCAGCGCAAAATATCGCCATATTGGCACGCACCTGAACCGGAAGGGGTGCCAGATCTTCGTCACCATCCACCACGTCCTGCTGCGACGCATGCCACAACTCGGATGCCAACGACTCGATCAGGTCGGACCGCAACCATTTCAGACATGTATCGCCCGCCCCGATAAAACCGGTCAGGCGTTCCACCCGTCTTTCATCGGTTTCGTCATACCATTGCCAAAGAGGCAGCAGGGCCGCAAGTGTCGCGCACCCGACAAACCCCTTTTCGGCCAATTTCACGAATCCTGCGATAACCATCCTATGCGCCCCCAATAAGCAAAAAACTATGGGGACAGGATGCCATGGCCAGACAAATTAACAAAATTGGACCCCGCGCGCAGACATAACAGGGGGTCTATCGCCCGATAATAATGTCCGCGCAGAGCCCGCCGAGACGTTCACTTTTCGACAGACGCAAAGTACCGCCATGCGCGCGCGCGACATCCGCCACAATCGCAAGACCAAGGCCAACGCCACTGCCCTTGTTCTGATTGCGCGCCGGGTCGAGTCGCGTGAAAGGCTTTACCGCCTCGGCGCGTTGGTCGGCAGGTATTCCCGGGCCGTCATCCTCAACGCGGATACGCATCGATTTCGCGTTCATGAACAGGCTGAGCTCGGCCCGGCTGCCATAGCGCATGGCGTTTCCAATCAGGTTTTCCACCGCCCGGCGTACAGCCATGGGCCTTATCATGACTGTCCCCTGCCCTTCGACCGCGATCAGCTCTGCCTGATGACCGGCCCGTTTAGCGTCATCCACGATCTGGCTGAGGAATTCACCCGGCTGGACCTCTTCCGCCGATCCCTCGGCAGCCCCACGCGAAAAATCCAGAAACGCATCCAGCAAGGACTGCATTTCCGTGACATCCTTTTGCAACGGTGCAGCCTCGTCTTCCGGCAACATCGACAGTCCAAGCTTCAAACGTGTCAACGGGGTCCGCAGATCGTGGCTGACACCCGACAGCATCAACGTCCGTTGTTCGATCTGGCGTTCGATCCGGGACCGCATATCCAGAAACGCATTTCCCGCCGCGCGCACCTCGATGGCTCCACCGGGTGAATACGGAACGATTCGTCCCCGCCCGAAGGCCTGCGCCGCATCAGCAAGGCGCGTGATGGGGCGCAATTGATTCCGCATGTAAAGAAACGAGATCGTCGTCATGATAACCGCAAAGAAAACCATGGTGACAATCAATTGATGCGGGGCCGCGGGCGACAACCTGCGCCGATCGAACGTCAATTGCAGCAGCCCCAGATGCGTCTTCAGAAAAACCCGCGCCTCTTTGCTGCTGGGTAAAGCCACAGCAGCAAGATTGGGCAACCTGGCATACAGTTCGGATTCGACCTGCGGCGCGATGAAATCATACCATCGCCGCGCGCCGATCTCTGGCTGTTCGTTGACGCCTAGAAAGCTGGCCTTCATCTCAAGTGCCTGCAAATCCGGACGAATCGCCGCCAGCGCCTGTTGTTGCGTTTCCGCGTCCTCGATCATTGTCGTGATCAGCATCACCTCGCGGGAGGCCGCGCGCGTCATCTGCCCGGTGACGTCCTCCAGATGCCTTTGAAGGAACGCGATTCCCACGACCAGCAACAGAACGATCACAGGTAAAACCAGGATCAGCGCTGCCCGGGCGTAGAGACTGCGAGGCATATAAGGTTTGAGCCAGTGCGAAGACATGCGCTAAACCTAACGGGCTGACCGGACAAGAGAAAGAGCACAGAATGCAGGCACCAGATGATTTCGATCCGCCCGTCGGCAAGCCAGAGGAACTGTATCAGGGTTTGCGGCGTATTCTGGCCCCGAATCCCTCTCCGATGACCTATCGTGGCACCAATACGTATCTGCTGGGTGAACGCGATATTGCCGTCATCGATCCAGGCCCTGCAAGCGAGGCACATCTGGACGCAATTCTGGATTCCTTGGCGCCGGGTCAAAGGATCAGCCATATCATTGTCACGCATACGCATGTGGACCATTCACCCCTGGCGGCTCCGCTGGCCGCGCGCACAGGGGCGGCGATTTATGCCTATGGTGGGCCCGAGGCGGGGCGCAGCGCCGTCATGACCGATCTTGCCGCGCAGGGACTGACCGGCGGCGGCGAAGGCATCGACACCACGTTTCGCCCTGATGTCGAAGTGGCGGATGGTGAATCCATCAATGGCGACGGGTGGCAGCTTGAGGTCATTCACACGCCGGGCCATCTGGGCAATCACATTGCCCTGGCCTGGCAGAACATCTGTTTCACGGCGGATCATGTCATGGGGTGGGCCAGCTCTTTGGTGTCCCCTCCGGACGGTGATCTGACCGACTTCATGGCGGCCTGCCATCGGCTGCGCGCGCGCGACTGGTCGGTTTTCCACGCCGGCCATGGCGCACCAATCACCAACCCTGCCCAACGTTTGGACTGGCTGATTGCACATCGCCAGACCCGCGAGGCCCAGATCCTTAGCGCATTGGAAGAAGAAGACGGGACGGCGCGGCATCTGGCCGAGCGCATCTATACGGATACGTCAGCGGCATTGCTGCCCGCGGCCGAGCGCAACGTTTTCGCTCATCTCGTTGATCTGACTGGAAAAAACAAAGTTTCGCCCATTGGCCCACTGTCAGTTTCATCTGATTTTCGGCGGCTTCGCTAAAACAGCAAAATTTTTTGATGGTTCTCGTACTTAACCACTGGACGTCCGGAATCGGGGTTGCTATATGCGCCTCAGTTCCGGCGTAGCTCAGCGGTAGAGCAGTTGACTGTTAATCAATTGGTCGTAGGTTCGATCCCTACCGCCGGAGCCAATTCCTCCCTTCGTTCAGACCTGCATTGCCGTCAAAAAATCGCTTCGATTTCTGCCGGTTTTTTTTCGTCGAAAAACACGCGCACCCTCTGGACGTCGGGAAACCGGATTGCTATACGGCGCGAACCGTTCCGGCGTAGCTCAGCGGTAGAGCAGTTGACTGTTAATCAATTGGTCGTAGGTTCGATCCCTACCGCCGGAGCCAATCTCCCATAACGCAGCAGACCTACCCTGTCAGGGCGTCGCCAAACTCGGCCCGAAGCTTGCGTTTCAATACCTTTCCGGTCGCGCTCAGCGGCAAAGCGTCGACAAAGACAACCTTGTCCGGGATCTGCCACTTGGCGATTTTGCCTTCGAAAAAGGCAAGCAAATCCTCTTCGCTGGGCTCTTCACCATCGGCTTTGACAGCAACCAGCAAGGGGCGTTCATCCCATTTCGGATGCGAAACACCGACCACGGCGGCCGTCGCAAGCTGGGGGTGGGCCACGGCGATGTTTTCAAGTTCGACCGAACTGATCCATTCCCCACCGGATTTGATGATGTCCTTGGATCTGTCGCGAATGGTCATGTAGCCATCCGGGTCCAAAGTGGCCACATCCCCGGTGGCGAACCAGCCATCCTGCAACAGATCCTGATCCTGCAACTGGAAGTAGCTGTCCAGAACCCAGTGACCCCGCACCATCAAATCGCCCTGGGTTTCGCCGTCATGCGGCAGATCATTCCCATCTTCGTCCACGATTTTCAACTCAACCCCAAAGGGTGGTCTTCCCTGGCTCAGGCGGATCTTGTGCTGTTCTTCCGGTGGCAGCTTCAGGTGTTTGGCCAAGGGATAATTCGTCGTACCTAGCGGGCTCATCTCGCTCATGCCCCAGGCGTGAACCGTGTCAACGCCATAGGTTTCGCGGAACGTTTCGATCATCGACGGAGGGCACGCGGCGCCGCCAATAACCGTACGTTCAAGGCTTTTGAGTTCGGTTCCGCATGCCGCGGCATGAGCCAGCAAGCCCTGCCAGATGGTCGGCACGCCCATGGCCAAGGTCACGCCATAGGTGTCGATCAGATTGACCAGCGCCTCGCCATGCAAATCCGGGCCAGGCAACACAAGCCGCGAACCGGACATGGCACAGGCGTAGGGCGACCCCCAGGCGTTGACGTGGAACATCGGCACAACCGGCATGACAACATCCATCGCTGAATACCCTATCACATCCCGTGTGTTCGATGCAAAGCTGTGCAGCAATGTTGACCGATGGGAATACAACACGCCCTTTGGATTGCCTGTGGTCCCCGACGTATAGCACAGACCGCAGGCCGTCTTTTCATCCAGGTCAGGCCATTGGAAACCTGCATCTCCGGTCTCCAGCAACTCGTCATAGAATTTCAGATCAGGAACCTGAGCCGCAGCCTCTTTGTTGCGCGGCCCCATCAGCACGAAATGCCGAACCTCGGACAGCGCGTCATGCAAGGCAGCCACCAGCGGAACGAAAGTCGCATCAAAGAACAGAACCCTGTCCTGGGCATGATTGATGATAAAGGTCAGCTGCTCGGGGAACAGGCGGGGATTGACCGTGTGACAGACATAGCCCGCGCCCGACGTGGCAAAATAGATCTCAAGATGCCGCCGATTGTTCCAGGCCAGAGTCCCAATCCTGTCCTGCGGTTCCAGCCCCAGATTCGTCAAGGCCGATGCCATCCGTCGGGCATTCACCGCAATCTCGGACCAGTTGGTTTCAGTGACCGTTCCGTCCGTTTCGACCGAAACAATCTCGGTCTGGCCGTGATAGCGCTCTGCGTGATCGATCAGCGACGAAACCAGCAGGGGCTGCGTCATCATCTGTCCTAGCATGGACATCCTCCCGTCCTTGGCGAGACCTTGGATGGCCTCTGCCTTATCCATCTGGCATTGACAGCTTGAGGCGTAACCCGATGCGTCAATACAGTCGTTTCCTACGGAGGAACCCTGCCAATCATTTAATTGTCTGACAATAAAAGAATGCAGCCCACCACGGCTGTGGGCGGCATTTTTTCGCTCTTAGTTTCGGTGTTTCAGCGCGTAGGCGACCAATGCGACGGTTGATCCGTCTTTACCTTCAGCACTGGCAACACCATCCACGACAGGTCCAAGCGAGTTGGCAAGCTCTTTGCCCAATTCCACACCCCACTGATCAAAGGAATTGATGCCCAGCAGAACACCTTCAACGAACACACGATGCTCGTACAGCGCGATAATCTGCCCCAGAACGAACGGTGTAAGCTTCGGATAGATCAGCGTTGTGGAGGGGCGGTTGCCCGGGAACACGCGGTGTCGCGCCTGCCGATCAAGTTCACCGCCATCAAGGCCTTTTTCCGCCATGCGTTCACGGGCTTCATCCAAAGACCGGCCACGCATCAAAGCCTCTGACTGGGCCAGACAATTGGCCAAAAGCAGGCGGTGATGGTGGGTTAATTCAGGTTCGTGCCCTTCGGCGGCAACTATGAATTCGCAAGGAATGACATCCGTCCCCTGATGGATCAGTTGATAGAACGCGTGCTGGCCGTTGGTGCCCGGCTCACCCCAGACCACCGGCCCGGAAGGGACAGCCAGCGAAGATCCGTCCATGGCGACAGATTTGCCATTCGATTCCATTTCCAACTGCTGAAGATATGCCGGCAGGCGCAGCAACCGCTGATCATAGGGCAGCACAGCGCGGCTGGTGCAACCCAGAACCTGACGGTGCCAGATGCCGACCAGCGCCAGCATCACAGGCATGTTTTCCACCCATTCAGCCGAGCGGAAATGCAGGTCCATCGCCTGCCCGCCGCGCAGAAACGCATCAAACGCGTTTGAACCGACGGCAATCATGACCGGTAATCCGACCGGTCCCCAGACCGAATAACGCCCGCCCACCCAATCAGCGAAACCGAATACATGCGCCTCGGGGATACCGAAAGCCTGCGTCTTGTCCAGTGCGCTGGATACGGCGGCGAACTGGCGGGACGGATCGCCTCCGCCTTCTGACATCCAGGCGCGGGCCGTGCGCGCATTGGTCATTGTCTCAATCGTCGTGAAGGTTTTCGAGGCGACAATCACCAGGGTCCGCGTCGGATCCAACTGGCGCAGCGTGTCCGCGATATGCGCGCCATCCACGTTCGAGACATAGTGCAGACGCGGCCCATCATGATAGGGAGCCAGCGCATGTGTGGCCATGACAGGACCCAAATCTGACCCGCCGATGCCGATATTCACCACGTCAGTAAAGCTGCCCCCTGCCCCCGCAATGGCGCCACCGCGCACTTCTTCGGCAAAGACCCTCATCCGTTGCAGCGTGTCCAGAACCCCGGGCATGACGTCCTGACCATCCACGTCAACCGACCCGCCATCAAGGTTGCGCAGGGCGGTGTGCAGCACTGCGCGCTCTTCGGTTTCGTTGATCTTTTTCCCGGCAAACATGGCGTCGCGCCGCGTTGCCAGCCCGGCATCTTCGCACAATTTCAGCAGCGCAGCGCGCACGTCTTCATCGATCTGCGTTTTTGAATAATCAAACAGCAAATCCCCGGTCGAGGCTGAAAACGACCCGGCCCGGGTTGCATCCTTTGCAAACAGGTCGACGATACGGCGGTCAGCCGCTGCAAGTGCCTTCAAAGCATCCAACTGCATAGCTTCACTCCGCCCAATGAACTGTCATGCCGCTGAGGACCGCGGCGATCGGTGCCTCTTCCGGTGGCATCGACATGGCCTTGTCCAAAACGTCTCGTTTCGCCTGCCCGTAGATGATCAGATGTTTCGACAAAGCCCCGTCCAGCACAGGGGCCGTCAAAGAAATCCGGGCCTCTGGCTGCACATCGGTCCGGGCGACGATCAAGGTCGGCGCCTGGCTGTCGAGGGCCTTGTCCAGCCCGTCCATTCCGGGGAACAACGAGGCCGTGTGCATGTCTTCCCCCATCCCGAGGACAAGAACCGACAAAGGCAGCACCGGCGCGATCAGCGATTCAACTTCCGGCAACGCCGATTCAGGCTCTGCGCCCGGAACATAAAGTGGGATATACTCTGCCACGGATGCCCGGTTGGTCAGCAGTCTTTCCCGGATCAGACGTTCGTTCGAACGCTCGTGATCAGCCGGCACGCAGCGTTCGTCCGTAGGCAGAACGCGTACACGGTCCCACTCGAGATCGGCAGCACACAGGCTGTCAAAAACCGGCCCGGGTGTTGTCCCGCCGGGGACGGCCAACGCAACCGTGTCATTGTGCAACAAAGCGGCCTCAAGCTCACCCGCCAACGCGTTTGCCACATCGATGGCCAGCATTTCCCGGTCGGCATATTCCTGAATGTTCATGGCTTTATTCCCTGCCAGCGGCGACCGTCCCGTTTCATCAGCAGCTCGGCGTCGCCCGGCCCTGTGCTGCCGCTGTCATAAGGTTTGGGCACGTCCCCGCGCGCCATCCATCCGGCGATGATCGGATCGGTCCAGGCCCAGGCGGCCTCGACCTCGTCCCCGCGCATGAACAGCGTCTGATTGCCCCGTATCACGTCCATTATAAGGCGTTCGTAGGCATCTGGCGGGTCTTGATTCTCGGGCCCCAGCGCTTCGGCGAAACTCATGTCCAGTGGCACGTCGATCAACCGCATTCCGCCCGGCCCTGGTTCCTTGATCGTCACCTTCAGCGTGATCCCCTCATTGGGTTGCAACCGGATCGACAGCGCATTGGCGTGACGCCCGGCCTCTTCCCCGAAAATCGAATGCGGCGCGTCCTTGAACATCACATTGATAATCGACGAACGCGCCACCAGCCGTTTGCCCGTACGCAGATAGAACGGCGTACCCGCCCATCGCCAATTGCTGACATGCGCCTTCAGCGCCACATAGCTTTCAGTGGCCGAGCGTGGATTGCCGACACATTCGCGGTATCCCGCCCCGTCCGGCCCTTCCGAAAACTGGCCGCGCACGATGTGATGCGGCTCCACCGGATCAAGCGCCCGGATCACCTTGAGCTTTTCATCCCGCACCGCGTCCGGATCGAACTTTGCCGGGGGTTCCATGGCAATCAGGCACAGCAGCTGCATTAGGTGATTTTGCACCATGTCCCGCATCGCGCCGGCGCGTTCATAGTATTCTTCGCGCCCATCGATACCCACGGTTTCGGCAACGGTGATCTGGATGTGATCGACATACTGGCTGTTCCACAACGGTTCGAACAGCATATTGCCAAACCGCACGGCCATCAGGTTCTGGACGGTTTCCTTGCCCAGGTAATGATCGATTCGATAGATCTGGCTTTCATCAAAATGCGCAGCCAGTGTGGCATTTAGCTCTCGCGCGCTGTCCAGATCATGCCCGAACGGCTTTTCCACCACGATGCGCGTATCTTCGGTTGCCAGATCATAGGCCCGAACCCGCTCGGCCAAGGGGCCGAACAGGCTGGGGCCGACCGAGAAATAGAATGCGCGCACGCGGTTGGGTGACAGTTTTTCACCCAGCAACTCCCACCCTGCGGCTGATACTGCATCCAGCGGGACATAATCGACCCGCTGTAGAAAACGGGACACCCCCGGAGACTCCGAAGCGCGGACCGCAGCGTGCCGGTGAAGCGATTCTGCGACCATCTGCCGGAAATCTTCCGCGGAATGGCCCGCACGCGCTGCTGCGATAATCCTTGCATCATCATGCCATTGCCCGGCGCAAAACCGACGGTAGAGCGCGGGCAGAATCTTGCGCTGCGCCAGATCGCCGGTGCCGCCGAAAATGATCAGATCAAAGGGATCAACAGGTATGACGCGTGAAACCATGAATTGTCCTTACCTTGCCCCTTCCGGCATGTCCAATGTTAGCGCAACCATTCGGCAATAAATCACTCTGTTCAAAACTCTGTCAGAACCGCTGTGTCACCCTTACCAAATCCGCGACAAAGGGCTAGATCGGATTGATGACCTTTAAGAACCGGATGCGGGAATGAAAGACAACGCCCCTCAGCTCGCCAATCTCGGCAAGTTTCAAAACAAATCGGTGACTGCTGACGGCCAGACCCGCGCAAAGGTTTCCCTGACACGGCCCGAGACCCTTTGGTTCAATACGGGCACTTTGTGCAATATCGAATGCGTGAACTGCTATATCGCCAGCAGCCCGACCAATGACGCCTTGGTTTACATCACCGCTGACGAGGTCCGGAACTTCCTGGATCAGATCGAAGCTCGCAACTGGCCCGTGCACGAGATCGGGTTCACGGGCGGTGAGCCGTTCATGAACCCGCAAATGATCGACATGACGCGCGCCGCGCTGGAACGAGGGTACAAAGTTCTGATCCTGACCAACGCAATGGCGCCGATGATGCGCCGCAAAATGCGCGAAGGGTTGCTGGGGTTGCAAAAGGAATTCAACCACATGTTGACACTGCGCATTTCGGTCGATCACTTCCGCCCGGCCCTGCACGATGAAGAACGCGGCGACGGCAGTTTCGACAAAACCCTGGCCGGTATGGAATGGTTGCGCGACCACGGTTTCAACATGGCCATCGCCGGGCGTACGGTCTGGGGGGATTCGGACGCGGAAAGCCGTGCAGGCTATGCCAGATTCTTTGCCAAGCACGGATTTGATATTGACCCGAAGAACCCGGCTCAGACCGTTCTGTTCCCCGAAATGGACGAAACTGTCGAGGTTCCCGAAATCACCACCGCTTGCTGGGGAATTCTGGACAAATCCCCCAACGACGTCATGTGCGCAAACGCCCGTATGGTGGTCAAACGCAAGGGGGCCGAAAAACCTGCTGTCCTGGCCTGCACACTGCTGCCCTATGAGCCCGAGTTCGAGATGGGTCATACCCTGGCCGAGGCCGAGGCGGACGTGCATCTGAACCACCCTCATTGCGCCAAATTCTGCGTTCTGGGCGGGGCTAGCTGTTCTGGCTGATCAGTTCAGCTCGGGCGATTTCCAGAACTTGGTGCCGGACGCGCCGGCCGATACGCGCCAGCCCTTTTTGTTGAGAACAAAGAACGAGCGGCCGTCAGTGAAACGCAGGGTTTCGCCCGTTTTGTCCTCGCCATACATGGCCCCTGTTTCTGCTGTCGCGTCATAGCCCTGGTTAATGAACTTATCCAGATCAGCAGGGGTTTCGAACAGGATCACGAATTTGGTCTCGAAACCACCGATGCCGATGGCGCCGCCAACACCGCCTGTTCCCATGTTCATGTATGTGTGTTGCCCGGTGTCTTTCGACACTGCCACGCCCCGGCCATAGCCCGCCGACACAGGGAATACTGTAACCTTGCGAGAGTCGAACACCGCATACCCGGCACTGACGTCATAAAGTGGCCGCGCATCGGGGCTTTCCGCTAGAAGCTGATCCAAAATCTCGCCTGCCATCGCGTCAAGCTTTGCGCGCGTCTCTTCAGGTGTTGCCTCGTTGGACAGCAGCTCCGAGGTGGACGTGATCGTATCGTCAACCGCTTCGGCACCTTTGTCGATCGTCTTCCCGACGCTCTCGGCACCTTTCTTGATCTTGTCCAGAACACCCTCGGCAAAAACAGGGCTACCAGCACAAAGCGCGGCAACAAAGAGAACGACTCTGACCATTGTTTTTCCTGTGTCGCCATCAGATTGGCAGTCACCATACGCGACTTGCCCCAAATGAGAACAGGAATTCCGATGCACAGGCCGACCTGGCCGATCACTCAGTTCACGCGAAACTCGCCAACCATGTTGCGCCACTCGCCCGGTGCGATCATCTTGCGGTGCGTGAATTTCACGGAATGCAGCGGCCCTTCTATTTCTCGTTGCCAAAACTCGATGAATTTGAAGAGTTTCGGATGATCCGGCGCAAGGTCGTATTCCTGCCAGATGAAGGTATTCAGGACGTGGACGTAATCGGGCATGTGATAGAAAAATTCGGCCGTTGTCAGGCCATAGCCCTTGAGCATCAATTCGGTTTCACTTGTCTTCATACAGACCTCCGGTTTGTTGCACAGTATTCTCAGGCTAGCACGAAAACCCCCTAATACTTAGATAACAATATGTTACTTGGGTGTTACCAAGGATTCGAACCTCGGGAAGCGCTGCTTGCTTGCACCTTATGTGCCGGGTCTGATAAGGTGCATCCACAAGATATAGACCCAGCACAAAATACGGGCAGTTTACGTGAGCGATACGCCAGAAATCCCCGAAAACATGGATGAAACCCCGCCCGAGCGCCCTGTCTATGACGGCCCGACGGTCTCGATCGAATCCGAGATGCGCACGTCCTATCTGGACTATGCGATGTCGGTCATCGTCAGCCGCGCGATCCCCGATCTGCGCGACGGTTTGAAACCGGTGCATCGGCGCATCCTCTATGCGATGCACGAGACCGGAAACACCCATGACAAGGCCTATCGCAAATCGGCCCGTCCTGTGGGCGACGTCATGGGTAAGTACCACCCGCACGGTGACAGCGCGATCTATGATGCGCTGGTGCGGATGGCGCAGGATTTTTCGATGTCGCTGCCGCTGCTGGATGGTCAGGGCAACTTCGGCTCGATGGACGGCGACAACCCAGCGGCCATGCGTTACACCGAGGTCCGGATGGACAAGCCCGCCGCCGCCCTGCTGGCGGATATCGAAAAAGAGACGGTCGATTTTCAGGACAACTACGACGGCAAGGACCGCGAGCCGACCGTCCTGCCCGCGCGGTTCCCCAACATGCTGGTCAACGGCGCCGGCGGTATCGCGGTGGGCATGGCCACCAACATCCCGCCGCACAACCTGGGCGAAGTGGTCGATGCGACGCTGGCGCTGATCGACGACCCGGACTTGACGTCCGAGCAACTGATCGAATACGTCCCCGGCCCCGATTTCCCCACCGGCGGCGTGATGCTGGGCCGGTCTGGCGCGCGTAAGGCGTATCTGGAAGGCCGTGGCAGCGTCATCATCCGCGCCAAGACCCGCGTCGAGGAAATCCGCAGGGACCGCTACGCGATTGTAGTGGATGAAATCCCTTATCAGGTGAACAAAGCCTCGATGATCGAGAAGATTGCCGAAGCCGTGCGCGAAAAGCGGATCGAGGGCGTCAGCCATGTGCAGGACGAATCCGACCGCAACGGTGTGCGCGTCGTCGTCGAACTGAAACGTGATGCGACGCCTGAGGTGGTGCTGAACCAGTTGTACCGTTTTTCGCCAATGCAGACCTCGTTCGGCTGCAACATGCTGGCGCTGAACGGCGGCCGCCCCGAGCAGCTGACACTGCGCCGGTTCCTGACCTCGTTCATCGACTTTCGCGAAGATGTGGTCGCCCGCCGCACCGCCTTTGACCTGCGCAAGGCGCGGGAACGCAGCCATATCCTGTGCGGTCTGGCCGTGGCGGTCTCGAACGTGGACGAGGTCGTGGCCACAATCCGGTCTTCGGCCGACGCGGCCGAGGCGCGCGAAAAACTGATGACCCGGCGCTGGCCCGCCGCGGACATTGCGGATTATCTGCGCCTGATCGACGATCCGCTGTCCACGTTGAACGACGATGGCACTTACAACCTGACCGAGGTTCAGGCCCGTGCCATCCTTGACCTGCGCCTGCAACGCCTGACACAACTGGGCGTCAAAGAGGTCACGGACGAACTGGAAGACCTGGCCGCCAAGATCAAGGAATATCTGGATATTCTGTCCTCGCGCGAACGCATAATGGGCATCATTGCCGATGAGCTGCGCGACGTCCGCGAGAAATTCGCAGTCGACCGCCGCACCGAGATCGTCGACTGGTCGGGCGACATGGAAGACGAGGACCTGATCGAACGCGAAGACATGGTCGTGACTGTCACTTCGGGCGGCTATATCAAGCGCACACCGCTGGCCGATTTCCGCGCGCAGAAGCGCGGCGGCAAGGGGCTGTCGGGCATGCAGACCAAGGAAGAGGACGTGGTGACCACCCTCTTCGTGGCCAACACGCATACCCAGCTTCTGTTCTTCACCACCGACGGGATGGTCTACAAGCTCAAGACCTGGCGCCTGCCCCAGTCGGGGCGCACCGGCAAGGGCAAGGCCATTGTCAACATCCTGCCGATTCCCACCGGCGTTTCGATTGCGGCGATCATGCCGGTCGACGTGCCGGATGAAGAATGGGAAAACCTTCAGATCGTCTTTGCCACCAGCGCCGGCGACGTGCGCCGCAACGCACTGAGCGACTTCACCAACGTCAAGCGCAACGGCAAGATCGCGATGGACCTGCCCGAAGGTGTGGAACTGGTCAACGCGCGCATCTGTTCCGAGGACGACGACGTGATGCTGGTCACCAATTCGGGACGCGCGATCCGCTTCCAGACCACCGATGTGCGCGTCTTCAAGGGCCGCAAATCGACCGGTGTGCGTGGCATCAAACTAAGCAATGGCGACCGCGTAGTGTCCATGTCGGTGATCCGCCACTTCGAGGCCACCTCGGACGAGCGTGCAGCCTATCTGAAAATGCGCCGCGCTGTGGCAGGGCTGGCAGATGACACCGAAGCGTCGGATGAAGAGGTCAATGATCTGGCCACAATCTCTCAGGAGCGGTACGCCGAGATGTCGGCCGCCGAAAATCTGATCCTGACCATAACAGCTGGCGGCTCGGGCAAGCTGAGCTCCAGCCACGACTACCCGGTCCGCGGGCGCGGTGGCATGGGCGTCGCGGCGATGGACAAGGCCATGCGCGGCGGCGAGTTGGTTGCCTCATTCCCTGTCGAGATTGACGATCAGATCATGCTGGCGACGTCCAAAGGCCAGTCAATCCGGGTGCCGGTCGACGGCATCTCGTTCCGGTCCCGCTCGGCGGGCGGTGTGAAAGTGTTTAACACCGGCAAGGGCGAAGAAGTCGTCAGTGTCGCTTGGATCGCTGATCAGGGTGATGAGGAAGACGTCGAAGAATAAGCAACTCTATCATGATGAGTTGAAAAGGGTCGTGATCAAACGTCACGACCCTTTTTATTGGTATAGGTTCTCGAACTACTCGATGGCCATTTCAGCCCAACCGGCGGGGATCACATGGCCACCCTCAAACCCCAGGACAGAGACTCTCGCCCCGGTCGAGCAGCCTGTCCAGCGCCTCAGGACTTGGTTCGCTTGCTCCGTGATATTGAGATCGGCGCAGCCAGCAAGATGTGCCATGGTGTCCACGACCTCAACCGCACCCAGATAGCCGGGCCGGTTTTCAAAGGGTCCGTCCCCCACAAAGGGAATGACGGTATCCTGAAAGCCATGCGTATGAAACATGTCAAACGCAAAGCCAGAGGTCGCGCAGGGCCCTGGCCTACCCCGGTCCGGTGTACCCATTACAGGCGCAAAGGCACGCAGGCGGTCATTGACGCCGGAACAAGCCAGATACCACGCGAAGCTACCCCCGCGAGACGCCCCTGCAACCAGGATCTTGTCGGGGTTCAGAGGAAAGCGAGAAAGAGCGTCCTCTACGACCTCAGAACTAAAGGCATAGTCATCCCGCTCATCCGGGCTTTTGCCCCAAATCCAACCTGTTCCAAAGCCGTTTCGATACTTAATCTCAAGGGCAGTTGGCGCGATCAATGCGTATCCACGTTCAAGGATAGGCTGAGCCAACCCAGCACTCATAATCGTTTTTGAACCGCTGCTACCCGATCCGTGAAAGAAGAGAACCGCTGGAAAAGGCCCTTCTCCGTGCGGGAGCAGTACATTGTAGTGCCGTCCTGAAACAACACATGGCTCAGCAGCGGTGCCGCAGTCGGTTTCTTGGTACAAACCCGCAAAAGAAGGTCGAACAGACATGTCCCTGACTGCCCATATCAGCGCCAGAATCGCCACCGTGATTGCGAGCAAACGACGAAGACGCGTACGATTTCCTTCCGTCAAATCAGGTACAACGCCCCGAATTTTTCTTCTAGATAAGCCAAAAGCGGCTCGGGCCCCGGCTCGATACCGCTGGCCCGCTGAATGATCTCGCGCGGGGCGTAAAGCCCGCCGTGGCGTTGAAGATTGTCCCGCAGCCATCCGGTAGCACCGGAAGTATTCCCATCGGCCAGCTGAGCGTTCAAATCCGGCACCGCCGCTCGCAGGGCCTGATACAGACATCCTGCATAGACATTTCCCAGCGAATAGGTCGGGAAATACCCGAACAGCCCGACCGACCAGTGCACATCCTGCAAGCATCCGTTCGACGGTTTGTCGACCGCATAACCGAAGTCAGCCTTGAACCGGTCATTCCAGGCCACTTCCAGCTCGCTGACCTGCAAGTCCCCGGCCATCAGCGCGCGTTCCAGATCGAACCGAAGCATGATGTGCAGATTGTATTGCACCTCATCGGCTTCGGTGCGGATATAGCCGTTATGAACCCGGTTGACGGTAGCGTAGAAAGCATCCGCATCGGCAATCCCGAAATCGCCGAATGCGTCTTTCATCTGATCGAACAACCAGCCCGTAAACGCACGCGAACGGCCAATCTGGTTTTCATAGATCCGGCTTTGGCTTTCATGCACCCCCATGGACACGCCGCGCCCCAGTGGCGTCAGCAGATAGTCGCGGTCGATCCCCTGTTCGTAAGCCGCGTGGCCGACCTCGTGAATGGTGGAATAAAAGCAGTTGAACGGGTCCGTTTCACTGGTTCGCGTGGTGATGCGCACATCCAGGCCCGAACCCGAACTGAACGGGTGAACCGCCTTGTCCACACGGCCGTTGTTGAGGTCATAGCCGAAGGCGACCGCCAGTTTTTGCGTCAGCCGCATCTGGGTCAGCTCGTCAAAGCTTCCGGTCAGCGCGGCAGGTTCCGGGCGTTCCAGAACGGCCGCGCGCAAGGCCACCAGACGAGGGCGCATCTCATCGAAAATGGCCGCGATCTGCGCGCCGGTCGTATAGGGTTCATAATCCTCGACCATGGCGTCATAGACGTCTCCGCCCTGTGCCAGCGCCTCGCCTTCCTGACGCTTCAGCGATACGACCTCTTCCAGTACGGGAAGGAAGGCCGAGACATCTTCGTCCGCATGCGCCTGGGCCCATGTTCCCTGTGCGGCGGACGTGGTCCGGGCAATCGCCGTAGCCAGATCAGCGGGCACCTTGACCGCCCGATCATAGGCGCGCCGGATTTCCCGAAGCTGCGCCTTTCCGACTTCATCCTGAGGCGCGGCCTGATCCAGCCACTCTGCCACGCGCTGATCCGATCGGCGCGCGTGCAGGACGGCCTCGATCGCCGCCATTTCCTCGGCGCGTTGAGGCGCGGCCCCGCGCGGCATGACGGTTTCCTGATCCCAACCCAAACGCCCGGCGATCTGGCCCAATGCCGAGGTTTCACGCTGAAAAGCCATCAGTTCGTCGAAAGCGGTCATGTTATTTTACTCCGCGCACAGATGTTGCGATTGGATATGCAGTGAAAAACCGCGCGCGCAGGATCAGGGTCCAGACGGCAACGGCCATGAACTGGTGGAAGATGGCGATCTGCCACGGCGCTCCGTAGACGACGGTCACGATGCCGACCACAACCTGCACCGACAGGGCCGCGAAAGCCGCATTGAAGGCGAAGCGCGTCTTAGGATGCGCGCTGCTGCTGCCGCGGCGCCAGACGACGATGCCAAAGGCGAACAAGGCATAACCCACGCAGCGGTGAATGAACTGCACCAGCCCCGGGCTTTCGAAAAAATTGCGCCACATCGGTTCAAGTGCGGAGGCATCCGGCGGCAGCAACTGCCCGCCGATCAGCGGCCAGTCGGTATAAGACCGTCCGGCATCGATCCCGGCGACAAGCGCGCCAATGAGTATTTGCAAAAAGGCGAAATGCATCAGACCGGTCGAGAGCGAGAACAGCTTCGCTTCCTTCATGCGACGCGCCTGCATCAGGTCACGTTCTTCCCGGCCAAGCTCGAAAATATACCAGGCGAGGAACCCGAGAATGACGAATGCCAGTCCCAGATGGGTGGCCAGGCGATAGCTGGCGACGGCGGTCATCCCCTCGCCCTGCGTCACACCCGAGGCGACCATCCACCAGCCGACAGCCCCCTGCACACCGCCCAGAAGGCCGGGGATCAGCAGCTTGCCGGTCCAACCCGTGGGTATCTTGCGGGCCACGAGGAAGCCCAGGAAACCGATGGCCCAGACCAGTCCGATCACGCGGCCCAATTGGCGATGCCCCCATTCCCACCAGTAGATGGTTTTGAAGTCGCTGAGTTGCATCCACTGGTTCTGAATGCGCCACTGGTCGATCTGCTTGTACTTGTCGAACTCGGCCTGCCAGTCGGCCTCGGACATCGGCGGGATCGCCCCGGTGATCGGGCGCCATTCAGTGATCGACAGCCCGCTGTCAGTCAGACGCGTCAGACCGCCAACCGCGATCATCACCACGACCAAAGCAAACAGGATCATCAGCCAGGCACGGATTGCCTTGCGCGCACCGCCACGCCCCCGGTCGATCATACCGGGTTGAACGGCCTGTTGTTTTTCGGTGTCCGAGACCTCTTCGAAGATGCTGCGCTTACCGCTCATGCTGTCCTCATGTCCTGATTTCGTCGCAAGCTAGGGTGTGGTGGAAGATAGGTCCAGCCTCAGCCTTTGTCTTTCCAGCGGACCATCTGCCGCATGATCCCGTGCAGCATCTGCACGTCGGCCCGCGTCATCCGCATCCGCGACCACAGGTTGCGCAGGTTGGTTTTCATGCCCTCAGCCTTTTCGGGGGGGTAGAAGAACCCGGCCTCTTCCAGCCGGTCCTCGTAGTGCTCGACCAGTTTCTCGACCTCGATCCCCGTGGCCCAGTCCCCCTTGCCCAGATCGGTGGATTCATGCACCACGTCGCCGGTCTGGCGCATCCATTCATAAGCGGTCAGCAAGACGCATTGGCCCAGGTTCAGCGACGCGTATTCCGGGTTCACGGGCACCGAGATGATTGCATTTGCCTTGGCGATGTCTTCGTTCTCCAACCCCGCGCGTTCGGGGCCGAACAGAACCGCAACCTTTTCGCCCGCTGCGACCTTTTCGGCGGCGATCTGCATGGCGCGCTCGGGGCTGTAGACGGGTTTCGTCAGGCCGCGTTGCCGTGCAGTGGTGGCGAAGACAAAGGTGCTGTCGGCCAGCGATCCGGCCAGATCGTCAAACAGCTGCGCTTCGTCCAGCAACCGGCCCGCACCGCTGGACATGGCCACCGCCTTGGGGTTTGGCCAGCCGTCGCGGGGTGCCACGATGCGCATCCGGTCCAGTCCAAAGTTCCACATCGCCCGGGCCGCGGCACCGATATTCTCACCCATCTGCGGGCGAACAAGCACGAAGGAAGGCTGGGATTTGTCGCTGGGCATGGTTCACCTTATAAAAACTTGGTCTGCTGTAATCGGCAGGCACATGCAGGGCAAGGCGCAGGGGCTGGAAATTGCGTGGTCTCGGCCATAAAAGTTTGCTTCCCCGCCGCAATCCGCTAAACCGCGCCAAAGACCAAAAGCCGAAGGACGCGCCCATGGACACCCCCGAGCAGCCGCAGATTTACCTGATCACGCCTCCGACCATCGAGCTGAGCACGTTTCCGGCCAAACTGGCATCGGTTCTGGACGGGGCCGAGATCGCCTGCATCCGCCTGGCGCTGGCTGGCAACGACGAAGACACCATCGCCCGTGCCGCTGATGCCTGCCGCGAAGTGGCCCACGCCCGCGACGTGGCCATCGTTATTTCAAACCACGTGCTGCTGGCGCAACGTCTGGGGCTGGACGGGGTGCATCTGGATGACGGCGCACGTTCGGTCCGCGCCGCGCGCAAGGAGCTGGGTCCGGATGCGATCGTCGGAAGCTTCTGCGGCGCGTCCAGCCATGACGGCATGACGGCGGGCGAACACGGGGCAGATTATGTGGCCTTCGGCCCCGTTGGCACCGCCACGTTGCGCGACGGAACCCGCGCCGAAAAGGATCTGTTCCAATGGTGGTCCGAGATGATCGAAGTCCCGGTCGTGGCCGAAGGCGGCCTGATGCCCGAGTTGATCGGTGATCTGGCCCCCTGCACCGATTTCTTCGGCATCGGGGACGAGATATGGGGCGGTGACGACCCGCTGGGTGCGCTGAACAGGCTGCTGGCGGCAATATCTTAAGCCAGCAACCAGGGTTCAACCATCCAATACACGCCGATCCCGGCAATCAGCATCGAGGCCAGAACCGAAATCCGGCCTCGTTTTCTGTGTGACCTGCCTGCAACCAAAAGCGCGCAGGCAAAGGTCAGAACAGCCACAAGGATGACAGGCAGTATATTTCCGACGCCAAACCCAAAAACAGCCGGTGCCAGATGATCGGGCGGAACCCCGATCCTTGTCAATTCCGAAGCCAGTGCCAATCCGTAAACACAGCCTGCGGCAAGCACGGCCAACAGGCGCCAGACCTGCAAGTGTCGGGCCACAAGGTTCCATAGCGCCAGAATGATGATCGAAGCCACCAGGGCCTGATCCTGCAAGCTTTCCGGCAGGTCAAGCACGCCGTACATGTCCAACCCGAGCCCGACAAAACCCCCTGCTGCCAAGAACGCCAACTGAGACATCACGGGCCGCAGGCTCAGCGTCAGCATCACGAGTGTCAGAACAACGATGGATGGCTTGAGGGGGCTTTGAACAAACCGGCTGATCCCCTTTGCGAAATACGTCTGCAATGTCTGCTGGGTTGTCAGCGACGCCCCGCCCCGCAACGGGATCAATGGGCTGATTTCTCCGGCCGCCAGAAAGCCTGTATACGGGGCCACCACGTTTTGCTGGCGAAGCACGACCGACCCGCTGTGCAGCGGCCAGGTCAGGCGCAGGTTCGATGCCTGATCCGATAAGTGGGCGGTCAGCAACAATCTGGAAACACGCACTTTTTCAACATCCCCCACCACGGGAATACGCACACCTTCATAAGACAGGTCCAGGCGATCAGGCGCTTCGACCACCAGGTTCTGCTTCCAGACCTGAACGAAATTCCTGATCTGCGGTTCCAGTTCCGACGACACCATTCGCCGCAAAGATCGATACTGTGAACTGCCGGAATAAGCGTCGGGATGTGTTGGATCGGCGCCGGCCAGCATGGCCTCGGCGTTCAGTTTCACCTCGAGAAACAGAGTGTCATCCTTGACCCAGAAATCAATGACCGTCGGTGGGGCCGTTTGCGCCTTTACGGATCCCGTAAGCAAGGTCAGAAGAACGATAATACTCAGGGCGCAGATATTGAGGGCTCGGAGGATGGCACGGAAGACGGGGCCATTCATACGAAACGCTCCAACAGGAAATTAAAATCACCAATCATTGCTTTTGATTGTTCTCGCGAAGGCCACGGATCGCAAGCCCAAAGGCCATATCGGCCCAGGCCGGTCGGGAATCTCTTGTTGCGATGACGTTCCGGCTTGCACGGGCAACACCGCTGCGGCATGACGTCCCCTATGACTCAGAACACCAATATCCTGTGCATCGGCTCGGTCCTGTGGGACGTGATCGGCCGATCGGCCAGCGCCATGCGGCAGGGCTCGGACGTGCCGGGCCGGATCACCCGCCTGCCCGGCGGCGTTGCGATGAACATTGCCATGACACTGGTTCGGTTCGGCATGACACCGACCCTGCTGACCTCCATTGGCCGCGATCCCGAAGGCGACGAACTTGTCCATGCCTGTTCGCGCCTCGGCATGGTGACGGATCACATCTATCGGTCGCAGGATTTGCCGACTGACCGCTATATGGCTGTCGAAGGCGCGAACGGGTTGATCGCGGCGATTGCCGACGCCCATTCGCTGGAGGCCGCAGGTGCAAAGATACTGCGCCCCTTGATGCACGGGCCTCTGGGCTATGAGAACGCACCATTTGAGGGCCCGATCGCACTGGATGGCAATCTGACACTGGACCTGCTGGAAGAAATTGCCCAAAGCCCTGCTTTTGCTCGTGCGGATCTGCGCGTGGCCCCGGCATCGCCGGGCAAGGCCGAACGTCTGCTGCCGTTCCTGAAACATGCCCGTGCCACGCTCTATGTGAACCTCGAAGAAGCCGGCATCCTGTGTCAGCGTGAATTCACCGATTCCGAATCCGCGGCCAAAGGCCTTCTGGATCGCGGCGCGCTGCGTGTGCTGGTCACCGATGGCGGCAATTCGGCAACCATCGGCAGCTCGACAGAAATCCTGACGCAAACACCCCCTGCCGTTCTGGTCACCCGCGTGACCGGTGCCGGGGATACCTTCATGGCGGCCCATATCGCCTCAGAATCCGGCGGTGCATCCAGTGACGAGGCCCTGACCCGCGCCCTGCACGCCGCTGCAACCTACGTTTCCGGAGAAACCCCACTGTGATCGACATCCAATACTCTGCCGAAGTCCGCGCCGCCAAGGACGCGGGCCTGCCCATCGTTGCGCTGGAAAGCACAATCATCACCCATGGGATGCCCTATCCGCAGAACATCGAAGTCGCGGCTCAGGTCGAACAGGACATCCGCGATGCGGGTGCGGTTCCTGCAACCATGGCCGTGATCGAAGGCAAGTTGCATGTGGGGCTGGAGCAGGATCAGCTGCAATGGCTGGGTCAGGCCCAGGGTGTTGCCAAGATCTCGCGCGCGGATATGGCGGCCTGCATTTCGACCGGTGGCACCGGGGCCACGACCGTTGCGGCCACGATGATCGCCGCGCATTATGCCGGGATCGAGGTATTTGCCACCGGCGGTATCGGCGGCGTGCATCAGGGGGCCGAGACCACCTTCGACATCTCAGCCGATCTGCACGAGCTTGGCCATACACCCGTCACCGTCGTCGCAGCCGGGGCCAAAGCCATCCTCGACCTCGCCAAAACGCTTGAGGTTCTGGAAACGCTCGGCGTGCCTGTGATCGCACATGGTCAGGACGAGTTTCCTGCGTTCTGGTCGGCAAAGTCGCCCTTTACCGCGCCCCTGCGCATGGACAGTGCCGATGCCATCGCTAAAGCCCACACGACCCGCCGCGCGCTGGGTCTGCCCGGCGGGCAGTTGGTGGCGAACCCGATTCCGGCCGCCGATCAAATCCCGGCCGAGGAACTGGCCCCCATCATCGCCGAAGCCCAGTCAGATGCAGATGCCCATCGTATCACCGGCAAAGCCGTAACCCCCTATCTGCTGCAACGTATCTTTGAAAAGACCGAAGGCCGGTCATTGCTCGCCAACATCGCTCTTGTTCGAAACAATGCGCGTTTGGCGGCCAAGATCGCGCAAGCGCTGGTCAAACAGAGGTGACGTTAACCTATTGTACCAAGGCCGTGGATTGACTACCTAATTCCCGAAACCATTCGGAACCGCAATGAATACACCCTTCGACGAAGAGCCACACCGCCGCCCGGGCATGCTTTCACGGCTGCGCGCGTCCTTTCTGACGGGCATCGTGGTCATTGCGCCTGTCTGGTTGACGGTCTGGCTGATCTGGTCGGTGGTCGGCTGGATCGACAGCGCGGTCCTGCCGCTGGTGCCCCACCAGTTCCAGCCCGAACAATACGTGGGCATCAACCTGCGCGGTGTGGGGGTGGTGATCTTCCTGATCTTCACCGTTCTGGTCGGCTGGATCGCCAAGGGCATTCTGGGCCGTTCCCTGATCCACTTCGCCGAAAGCCTTGTTGACCGGATGCCCGTCGTGCGCTCGGTCTATTCCGGGATCAAGCAAATTTCGGAAACGGTGTTTGCCCAGACCGAGCGTTCCTTTGAAAAAGCCTGCCTGATCCAGTACCCGCGTCGCGGGATCTGGGCTATCGGCTTTGTCTCGACCAGCGCCAAGGGTGAGGTCAGCGAACGTGCCGAAACCGGTGGCGAGTTGCTGAGCGTCTTCGTACCCACGACACCCAACCCGACATCTGGGTTTCTGCTGTTCTTCCCCGCAGAAGACGTGATCCTGCTGGACATGAGTATCGAAGAC